>CASBQC010000403.1 GCA_949127805.1 Nostocales cyanobacterium PMM_0081 | reverse complement strand
CTAATGCTGTAACCAAGACCTTTTAGTCCTTCAGCTAACATTGCTGTCTTGCTGTGAATATTCTCGGCGATCGCTTTCAATCCAGCAGAACCATGATACACCGCGTACATACTCGCCATCACCGCTAGCAGTACTTGGGCTGTACAAATATTGCTAGTTGCTTTATCGCGTCGAATGTGCTGTTCGCGGGTTTGTAAAGCGAGACGCAATGCTGCTTTACCTTGAGAATCTTTTGATACACCGACAATTCGCCCTGGAACTTGCCGCTTATACTCTTCTTTGGTGGCAAAGTATGCCGCATGAGGTCCCCCAAACCCCAAGGGAACACCAAAGCGCTGGGTGCTTCCTACGGCGATATCAGCGCCAAATTCGCCAGGGGGTGTTAACAAAGTTAAGCTTAATGGATCTGCCGCTACCGTTACCAATGCACCCTCAGCATGGGCTTTTTCTATAAAAGCGCGGTAGTCGTAAATTGTACCATCAGTGGCAGGATATTGGAGAACTGCCCCAAATATCGGTTGTGCGAAATCAAAGGTTTGATGGTCGCCAACTATGATATTAATTCTTAAAGGTTTCGCCCGTGTCTGCAACACCTCGATAGTTTGCGGATGACAATCTTGAGATACAAAGTAGGTATTTGCCTTATTTTTGCAAACACCATAACTCATACTCATTGCTTCTGCTGCTGCGGTTGCTTCATCAAGCAAGGAAGCATTAGCAATTTCCAAACCTGTCAAATCGATAATCATGGTTTGGAAGTTCAGCAGCGCTTCGAGTCGTCCTTGGGCAATTTCTGGCTGATAGGGAGTGTAAGCTGTATACCAACCGGGGTTTTCTAGGATATTGCGCTGTATTACAGACGGGGTGATACAGTCGTAATATCCCATGCCAATGAATGAGCGAAAAACTTCATTCTTGACAGCGATTTGTTTTAACTTTGCCAGTGCTGCATACTCACTTAATGCTTCTGGCAATTGTAAAGATTGTTTAAATCGAATTGCTTGCGGTACTGTTTTGTCGATGAGGGCATCCAGGTTGGAAATGCCCAATAATTCAAGCATTTCCCGGATGTCATCGGAGTTGGGTCCGATGTGACGTTCCGCAAAATTACTTGACTTTTGACTTGTTTGACCCAGTACATGCTCATGGCTTGACTGAGGACGAGAAGCATAAACTACCACAAAGTCTTCTCCAGACGCGACTATTTAATATTTTGCAACAACTATATTTATGGCGTCGGCATTTGCTTAGGAGTTTATCTAAATTTCATGATTTATCTCCGGATGGGGGGAGGAGGAGTCAAGAGTCAAGAGTCAAGAGTCAAGAGTCAAGAGTCAAGAGTCAAGAGTCAAGAGTCAAGAGTCAAGAGTCAAGAGTCAAGAGTCAAAAGTCAAGAGTCAAAAGTCAAGAGTCAAAAGTCAAGAGTCAAGAGTTTATTGACCATTGACCATTGACCATTGACCATTGACCATTGACCATTGTCTCCTCTACACGCCAGCGACTAGGGCGCTATACTCTTTTGCTGTTAAGGTATCATTGATGTCACCTGGATCGTTGACGCGCACTTTTAGCAACCATCCTTCACCGTAGGGATCTTCGGCTATTTGTTCGGGAGATTCTGTCATGGCATCGTTGCGCTCGATGACTGTGCCGGTAACTGGTGAGTTTAAATTTTCCACGGCTTTGACTGATTCAATTGTACCGAAGCTTTCATTCATAGTTACGGTGTCGCTGACGTCGGGTAATTCTAAAAATACAACGTCACCTAGTTGGTCTATGGCAAAGGCACTAATGCCGATGGTGGCAATTTCACCTTCTAATCGCACGTACTCGTGACTATCCAGGTATCTCAAATCTTCAGGATATTCTAAAGACATATTAGTTCCTCTTTTATGTGAAATAAATTAATGTTGAATGCGCGATCGCCTACACCCCATCGATAATTAACCATATTTTGTCATCTGCGTCAAAAATATTAGCGATCGCAGTCATGTTAAATTTTCACGTCGGGGTGAGTTTAATTGATTTAAGTTTCCCATGTCAAGTTATTTATATATCAGGTAGGATTTTTAGTACCGCCTTGATACGCTAAGTAAGAAAAAGAGCGATCGCCACATCATAATTTAAGTTAAAATCTCGGTGTTCCGAGTTCTGAAGCTGAAGTTTCACCTTCAGAGGCTTAACTTGAACTTTATTAAAGTAGACCTTGAACTTCAGCTCAAGGCTAATAGCTCAAGTCTGCTGATATCTTGCATTAATCCCAAAACCGCCTCAGAATGAATTCTGAGGCTAATAGCTAAAGTCTTCGCGCATAAGACTGAACAAGGGTTTGAGTCCACTTAAGTGGACTTTAGCTATAAGATGTGGAAATTAATTTCCAGGTGGGTGATGCTGCTAATCGAGAATGCTGCAAAATATCAGTTTGAACGGACTTCAGCTTCTCGCTGTGAAATTTATTTCTTGGCTGACGAGAATTAGGGTGCAATATCTAACTAATCACATTTTGTGAGTACAGCTTCCGGAATCGCTGTTAATGCTGCTGATGTTACACATAATGCTATTGAATTTTGATACTAAAAGCTAGATAATAGCCTCAGCCGCCCATGAGCAATAATCCCACCGTGAAGAAAATCTTGATTTTGGCAGCCAATCCTAAAAATACAGTGCGCTTGCGACTGGATCAAGAGGTGCGTGACATTGAAGAAGGGTTGCAGCTTGCGGCGCAGCGTGACAAATTCACTTTACAGCAGAAGTGGGCGGTGCGATCGCGTGATATAAGCCGTGCAGTGTTAGATTTTCGTCCAAATATCATTCATTTTTCCGGACATGGTTCGGAAACTGAAGGGTTATCCTTTGAGGATGAAGTCGGTAAGGAAAAGTTTGTCACAGCAGAAGCGCTGGGGGGATTATTTAAGCTTTTTGCTAACCATGTAGAGTGTGTGCTGCTCAATGCTTGTTATTCCGAAGTGCAAGCTAATGCGATCGCTCAAGATATTGATTATGTAATTGGGATGAATGCAGCGATCGGCGATCGAGCTGCACTTGCATTTTCCGTTGGCTTTTACGATGCTTTAGCACGTTACGACCCGCAGTATGATGGAGATTCAACCATAGAGTTTGCTTTCAATGTTGCTTGCAGTTCGATTTCACTAGCTGGGGTTGCTGGTGCATCTATTCCAGTGCTGATAAAGAATCCTAACCCAAAAGCTAAAGAGCTAAAAAAAAACTAGTTGAAGAACAAGCTGATAATCTGCTTATCGGTCAACTCATCGGTGATGTCCCAAATTTACCACCGCATTTTTTACCCCGTGATGAACAACTCAACCCTCTGAAGCATAAAGTGTTAGCTGATACTAATCAACCTATGGCTATCACTGGGCAAAGTCGCAGTGTGGGTGTGCAAGGTATGGGCGGAATTGGTAAAACAGTACTAGCTACAGCACTAGCGCGGGATGAAGAAGTCAGACAGGCATTTCCTGATGGTGTGATTTGGATAACATTCGGACAAACACCGCAAATTTTAACTTTGCAATCGGATGTAGTAGAAGCGCTGGGGGATAAGCAAGCATCGTTTACCGAGATTAATTCGGGAAAAACGCAGTTGCGAAAGTTGTTGACTGGTAAAGCTTGTTTGCTGATTTTGGATGATGTCTGGAATTTGGAACACGCAAGCGCGTTTGACGTGTTAGGGGAACGTTGCCAGATGGTAATTACTACCCGTGATGCGGGGATAATTACAGCGTTGGGAGGGGAAGAATATCAGCTTTCGATTTTAAGTGAGAAACAGGCTTTAGCTTTATTGGCAGATTGGGCAAATCAAGCTGTAGAGATTTTATCAGCGACAGCACTAGACGTAGTAGGAGAATGTGGGTATTTACCATTAGCATTGTCGATGGTGGGAGCGATGATGCGGGGGAAACCGACAAATCGATGGCAGAATGTATTAGAAAAGCTGCGTTGTGCAGACTTAGAAAAGATTCGCCAACAGTTTCCAGATTACCCTTATCCCGATTTACTCAAGGCAATTCAGGTAAGTGTGGAAGCGCTGGAACCAGAAGAGAGAGAAAGATATTTAGATTTTGCTGTATTTCCTGAAGATACACCGATACCGGAAGCAGTTTTACAGACTTTTTGGGAACCGTTGGGGTTAAATGAGTTTGATACCCAAGATGTAATTGATAAGTTGGTGAGTAAGTCTCTAGCGTTGCGGGATGAAAAGGGAAACTTGAGTTTGCATGACTTGCAGCTTGATTATGTTAGGAAACAGATCCCCCCAACCCCCCTTAAAAAGGGGGGCTATGAGACTGAGATTTCTCCAACTCCCCTTAAAAAGGGGGGCTATGAAAAGCAAGGCTATATTTCTAACACCCCCTTTTTAAGGGGGTCGCCACAGGCGGGGGGATCATCTGCGTTATCATCGTTACACGATCGCCTATTAAACGCTTACACTCAAAAATACCCCAATGGCTGGCATAGCTTAGAGAATGACGGCTACATCTTCCAAAATTTAGCACATCATTTAATCAAAGCCGGACGCACAACCGAGTTACAACAGTTATTGCTTGACTTTCGCTGGTTGCAAGCGAAGTTAGAGAACAGCAACATCAATGAATTAATTGCAGATTATAACTTACTACCCGAAGATGCAAATTTGCAATTGCTGCGACGGACGTTAGTACTGTCAGGACATGTTCTCGCTGAAGATAAAACACAGCTAGCAGGGCAATTGTTAGGGCGTTTGTTGGACTTTGATGTGCCAGAAATTCAAGGATTGTTAGAAGAGGTAAAGCAGTGGAAAGTTAAACCCAGGTTGATTTCTTTAACTGCTTACCTGACACCTCCAGGAAGTAGTTTAGTGCGTACCTTAACTGGTCATGCTAAATGGGTTACAGCCACAGCGATGACTCCAGATGGACGCTGGGCACTTTCTGGCTCGGAAGACTGGACTGTGAGACTGTGGGATTTAGAAAATGGTCAAGAAATTATCAATTTCAATGGTCATAGAAGTGGAATATATGCATTAGCAATAACCCCTGATGGACGTTGGGGGCTTTCTGGCTCAGATGATAGTACGTTAAAATTATGGGATTTGGCGAATTATAAAATAATTCATACTCTCAGGGGTCATAAAGACTGGGTAAGGTCTGTTGCTATAACTCCAGATGGGCTTATAGGTGTTTCTGGTTCGTGGGATAGAAGTATAAAGTTATGGGATTTGAAAACAGGAAAAGAAATTCATACATTCAACGGTCATTATGGAGATGTTAATGGGGTAGCAATAACGGCAGACGGACAGTGGTTACTTTCTGGCTCGGATGACAATACTTTAAAACTATGGAATTGGAACAATAGTATCGGAAAGCTAGTTTTTAATATTGATACCCATAGCATAAGCGCTTTAGCGATGACTCCTGATGGACGTTGGGGACTTTCTGGTTCAGGTGATGGCACTTTAAAATTATGGGACTTGGAAAGTCGTAAAGAAATTTGTGTTCTTACTCATAAAAGTGAAGTTTTTGGAGTAGCAATCACACCAGATAGACGTAGGGCTGTCTCTAGTTCGTGCGGCGACGACAATGGAAAAGACAGAATAAAGCTGTGGGATTTGGAAAGCGGTAAGAAAATTGGTAATTTTGAAGGTCATAACAACTTCGTTAGAAGCGTAGCAATTTCTTCTGATGGTTGTTTGGCAGTTTCTGCTTCGGATGATAAAAGCTTAAAACTTTGGGACTTAACTTGCAATGCCCAATCTTCCAATATTACTAATCACACTTCACAGATTAATGGAGTAGAAATCATACCAGATAAGTATTGGGCTATCTCTGCTTCAGCAGACGGGACTTTGAAACTATACGAATTGAAAAGTGGAAAAGAAATTTATACTCTTGAAGGACATTTTGATGCTGTCGCCGAAGTAGCGGCAACCCCCGATGGGAAAAAAGCTATTTCAGCCTCACTAGACAAGACTTTAATATTGTGGGATTTGACCAATGGCAAAAAAACCTATACCCTAACTGGTCATATTGATAGGGTTTTCGCCGTAGCAATGACACCGGATGGACATTGGGCAGTTTCAGGTTCAGCCGATAAAACCTTAAAACTCTGGGATTTATCTAACAATATTCTTAAGGCTACTTTGGAAGGTCATACCGATGAAGTTAACGGTGTGGCAATAACCCCTGATGGGCGATTAGCGCTCTCTGGCTCAGATGATTGTACGTTAAAATTATGGGACTTAAATAACGGCAAGGAAATTCGTACATTTACCGGTCATAATAATGCTGTGATGGCAGTTGCAATAACTCCTGATGGACAGTGGGGACTTTCCGGTTCGCAAGACAAAACTTTAAAGCTATGGAACTTAGAAAGTGGCACTAAAATTAGCACCTTGGTTGGTCATAGTGACATCATCATGAGTGTAGCCATAACACAAAATGCACGCTACGCCATCTCAACCTCTTATGATTACACTCTTAATGTTTGGGACTTAAATAACAAACAGATTATTGCAAGTTTCAGCGATGAAAATGTGTTATTAACCTGTGCAGTTGCGCCTGATGGAATTACTATTGTGGCTGGGGGGAGAACAAAGAAAATGCATTTTTTGCAATTAGAAGGGGTGTGAGGAGATGGGCTGATGGGGTGATGGGGTAGTCAAGCAACGGTCAACTCAGACGATTTTGCGATCTATAAAAGGGACGCTTCACCACAACTGCGGGGTAAGCTTTGCCGCGAATTTCTACTTCTAGCTGCTGACCAACACTTCCTAACTCAGTGGGAACGTAACCAAGGGAGATGGGATAACCAAGTGTTGGTGATAAAGTTCCACTGGTGACTTCTCCCACAACTTTACCTTCAGATAATACTTGATAGCCGTGACGAGCAATATTGCGTCCTTGCATCTGCAAACCAACCAACCGACGCTTTACTCCATTAGCTTTCTGCTCTTCTAAAATTGAACGTCCGATAAAATCACCTTTGCTATCCAGATGAACCAACCAACCCAAACCCGCTTCTAAAGGTGTGGTATTATCATCGATATCTTGTCCATAAAGTGCCATTGCCGCTTCTAGTCGCAAAGTGTCTCTCGCACCAAGTCCACAAGGAATCACACCAGCTTTAATCAGATTTTGCCACAATTCAACCCCCACATCTGGATCAACCATCACCTCAAATCCATCTTCGCCGGTGTAACCTGTGCGGGCAAGAAATGCCGATTTCCCGAATATAGTTGCATCCAAATGACCAAATGCTTTAACTGTAGTTAAGTCTGCTGACACAAATTGCTGAAGAATGCTGCTTGCTTTTGGTCCTTGGACGGCAATTAATACCTTTTCTGGTGACAAGTCTTGAAACTTCACCTCTGCAACGTCCAGATTTTGCAATAACCATGCTTTGTCTTTCCCTGTGGTTGCCGCATTCACTATAATTACAGCTTTTTCTATGCCTGTTGTGCTGTCTTCACCTTGATAATATATAATGATGTCGTCAATAATTCCCGCTCTTTCATTTAACAACACAGTATATTGCGCTTGACCTGGTTGCAAGCGACTCAAATCTGAGGGAACTATACGCTGAAGCTGGGAAATTACGCTTTTACCTTCTAACGTGAACTTACCCATGTGGGAAATATCAAACATTCCCGCAGTATTTCTCACCGCTTCATGTTCGCTAGTGATACCAGTAAATTGTACAGGCATTTCCCAACCACCAAAGCTGGTTAATCTTGCTTTCAGTTCCACAGCAAGTTGATATAAAGGTGTTTGTGCCAGGGTAGTGATAATTTCTTCTTGATTAGCCACAGGTATTTATAATAAGCGCAGGTTTATTTTAATATACCCTGACGACTGGAAGTCGCGGCTACAGGAACGAAGCCCACCTTCGTGGGCTAAAGAATGGCGATCGCACGTTTATTTTAATATCAGTTTAGTCCGCGAAGGCGGACTTTGTTTGTGTAGTCGCGATTTTAATCGTCAGGGGTTGGGGTTATGGAAACGAAGCCTGCCTTCGCAGGCTAAAGAATGGCGATCGCACGTCTATTTTTATATCAGTTTAGTCCGCGTTCGGCGGACTTTGCTTGTGTAGCCGCGATTTTAATCGTCAGGGCTGGGGTTATACGGACGAGGAACACCGATCTAGATTAAATGAGGCGATCGCACTAGTTACTTATGGTGTAAACAATGACTAAAGCAACCCTGAATACCCAAAACTCTAAAATTAAAAGAAACTATATTATTGACATATTAGAACAGTTAACCGTCGATTATCAAAATACCAAGCAAGAAAGAAAAGAAATTGCTGCGTTAGATCATAACTTAGAGGAAGAATTCACTGTTTTAGAAGAAATCGAACTTTTAACAGTCGATATCCGAGGTTATGCGAGTCAAATTAAAACACGGGGTTGGATTGAAAATGAACAACAAGCAATTAATCAATTAACAAATCTGCGACTTTTGGATATTCCCGCGATCGCTCAATTTTATTTAACAACAGGAAGAGAATACAGACTAATCAAAGCTTATATGCAAATGTTAGATTACTTCCGCTTGCTGATTATTGAATATTTGCAACTCAACCAACACTCACAACCAGAATCAGTTTAACTTAAAAACAATGCGCGAAGCAGACGCTCTGCGATCGCTGGTAGGATATACAGACCGTTATCGTGTGTAATCTCAATCCTTTCCACCTGGAAGATGAACGTTCCTGTTCTGAACTCCAAATGTATAGATATTTTCTTGAAAGTTGAGACTAAAAGCTCGGACTTTTTTATGTGAAACGAGAACGTTCCTGTTCTGAACTCCAAATGTATAGATATTTTCTTGAAAGTTGAGACTAAAAGCTCGGACTTTTCTATGTGAAACGAGAACGTTCCTGTTCTGAACTCCAAATGTATAGATATTTTCTGGAAAGTTGAGGCTAAAAGCTCGGACTTTTCTATGTGAAACGAGAACGTTCCTGTTCTGAACTGGAACCTTCGTGTTTTGAACTGCAACCTTCGTATTTTAAACTGTAGCGATGAAGCTGAGAACTTGAATTTTGCAGTTCTTATCCTGGCGTATGGTGTAAAAAGTTACATTTCTCTTCTTGACTTAGGCATAGCAAAAAACAAAATCCCCTGATAGAAAAATTCCCACCAACACCATAATAGGCATTGATGGGAATGCATAACTTTCTAATTCGTAGTAACCGCGAAGAGCGCTTCTCAACTACTTAGACTGATGCCCAGCGCCCATTTCCATTACAATACTACGCATGAAGTCAATGCGCTTTTCAAAATCCAAGCCTTTGATGGTATCGACAAACTGCTTGGTATTTGTAGGTGGTTCGTAATCAGATGGCACTGGTATAATAACGCCTTCTTCCATACCTTGAGACAGTCGCAGCCAAACATCCATTTTGGCACTAGAACTCAAAGCATTATATGCACCGCTAATATCACTATCTGCACCACTAGCAATGTCACGCATAGCTTGGAGTTGTTGCTGGTGATCCATTGCTTTAATCGCGTCATATTCAGCAGCAGCAACTTCTTGAGCAGAAGTCTGGTTTGCTGGTATCAGTTGGTCTTTAATATCTAAGTAACCAAACCACAATACGCCTAGTTGAGTATCTACATCAAAGCCGCGAAACTGTTCTACAGCTTGTTTGGTCTTGTCATCAGTTGCAAAAGTCATACAAAAAATCTCCGATTGCTTAAACATTAACTCAGTAATTAAAATTACTAAGTTCAATAAATGCACATTACTTACGAAATCTTATAAATCATTGTTTATTAATTAACCCTGCCGTAGACATATATAGTTTTCACAGCTTTTGACAGATGTAAATAATATATCTTTGATTAAAAAGAATTCAGAATTACAGTCATTTTTAAATGTATAGACCAAAGTAATGTGAAAACTGAATTACCGATATGAGTTCAAAAGTAAAGCTGTATTGAAGTAAATCCAGTATAAATACGTAATAGCCTAGATTGTTGATGAATTTTTGACAAAGTTGTTTCGGTTGTGACAGGCGATCGCCTAAATATTAGTTAAGCTATAAGCGCCAAGTTATGATATGAAGTAAATTATGCACTGGTTGTTATCTGGACCGTTGAGTGTAGAAAAATTGACGGTTAAGATTGCTGGTTTACCCGCATCATTACAAAACTTAAAGCTGGTGCAGATGTCAGATTTTCACTATGATGGTTTGCGGCTGAGTGAAAACATGTTAGAGAAAGCGATCGCACTCACCAACGAAGCCGAACCTGATTTAATTTTCTTAACCGGCGACTACATCACCACCACCCCAGAGCCGATTCACCAACTGGTGTTAAGACTCAAACATCTCCAAAGTCGCTTAGGAACTTACGCTATACTAGGAAATCACGATATATGCTATCGCAACTCTAAAGCTGAAGTTACAGCCGCTCTAACCAGTATCGGAATTCACGTTTTGTGGAATGAAATCGCCTATCCAGTAGGAAAAGAACTACCAATAGTCGGATTAAGCGATCGCTACTCAAGAGAATTTAACCCCGCACTAGTTATGAATCAATTAGATCCGGCAACACCTCGCATTGTATTATCCCACAATCCAGACACAGCCGAAGTATTGCAACAATGGCGAGTAGATTTGCAACTATCAGGTCATACTCACGGTGGTCAAAT
Organism: Nostocales cyanobacterium PMM_0081; assembly: GCA_949127805.1. Lineage (GTDB taxonomy): Bacteria > Cyanobacteriota > Cyanobacteriia > Cyanobacteriales > Nostocaceae > Hassallia. Next base: position 7,613 of record CASBQC010000403.1, on the reverse strand, counting down.
TAGAATTCCTACAAAGGGTCCCGCGCTGGTTTATTATCGCAAAATCCTGCGAAAAATACCAATGAAAATACGGCGGCGAGTTCCATGTTTGCGAAAAGAATACTCAGTAGTTCGCCATTGGGAATGGGCACAAGGTTTGCATCAAGTCGGAAAAAATCAATTATACGTCAATCGCGGCTTAGGAACTTATTTCCCAGGACGTTTATTTTGCCCCCCAGAAGTTACAGTAATCACCTTAGAGGGTTAGTTGATGGTGGATAGTGGATAACTATTGACTATTGACTATTGACTGTTGACTGTTGACTGTTGACTGTTGACTATCGACTATTGACCTTCAACTAACAAATAATAAATAACAATTTAAATTTTGGTAAGCTATAAGCGCTAGTATGAGGAGAGTCTCTGGCGCTATGCATTGGTTGTTAACAGGACCTTTAAGTGTAGATAACCTGACCATAAAGATAGGGGAACTCCCAGCATCTTTACAAGGCACAAAACTAGTGCAATTGTCAGATTTTCACTACGATGGTTTGCGGTTGAGTGAAGAAATGTTAGAAAAAGCGATCGCTTTCAGCAACGAAGCTGAACCCGATTTAGTTGTATTAACCGGCGACTTCGTAACCGACGACCCCACCCCAATTCATCAACTAGTACATCGACTCAAACATCTGCAAAGTCGCTGTGGTATCTATGCCGTACTTGGCAACCACGATATACATTACAACAAATCCAAAACAGAAATTACCACCGCATTAAATAGTATCGGGATTCATGTTCTTTGGAATGAAATTGCCTATCCCCTAGGAAAAGAATTACCACTAGTAGGACTAGCCGATTATTGGTCAAGAGAATTCAATCCAGCACCAGTGATGAATCAAATAGATCCTGCAACACCCCGCATCGTCTTATCGCATAATCCAGATACAGCCAAGATATTGCAACAATGGCGAGTAGATTTGCAACTATCAGGTCATACCCACGGTGGTCATATTGTAATTCCTGGCGTTGGTCCAGTGATAGTTTATTATAAAAAGCTTCTAAAAATACTTCCCAAAAAACTACGGCGTTGGGTGCCAATTTTACGCGGAGACTGTTCTAAAGTAGTCCGATATTGGGAATGGGCGCAAGGCTTTCACCATGTAGGAGAAAATCAATTATACGTCAATCGCGGCTTAGGAACTTATTTCCCCGGACGCTTATTTTGTCCACCAGAAGTTACTGTAATTACGCTCATTAGTTAGTTGTTGGTTGTCATCCACTATCCACTAACTGTAATAGACTAAACCGCCCAAAGCTACGATGGATAGATATCAGCAGCTTGGGCGGTTTATAAGCGATTTAATAGATTGAGAAGAGTAAAAAATCAGAGGTAAATAACTCAACTAATGTGGACAAGACTCGCAATACACGATATTCGACAATTGTGCATCCTTCATTGCAATTACGCAGGCATTTTTGGCTGTGCGTTCAAAAACCTCCAAAACTACTTTACATAAACTTAAGGCTAAAACACGTTTTGAGGATACGACAATCGAACAGTTATTGCGAGGACATTAGAGCAGGAGGCACAGGCTCTAATTTGAAGGGTTTTGGTTGAAGGTTTCACTTCTGGTGTACCTGTTTATAAGTTAGCATTACTCCTCTCAAGGGCAGCAGTCATATTACCAAAGTTGATTACCATTAACTTATCGCAACAATTCCGAAATTTTTCTTAATATTTGGGGTGTTTTGGTAGAGACGTTCCGTCGGAACGTCTCTACGAGAAATTATGAATTTCATGATTTCATTGAGCAAGAGAGAATTTGGGAAGTTGATTTATCTTGCTTACTGCGATATATTATCTGCCGTCTAAGGAATATCGTATCGCCAAATCTTGATTGTCGTATCTCGACTACCACTAGCAAGAGTTTTACCATCGGGACTGAAAGCAACAGAATTAACCCAGTCCGAATGATTACCTAAAGTGTAAAGTTGTTCTCCAGTGCTAACTTGCCATAGCTTGACTGTACGATCTGCGCTACCACTAGCAAGATGCTGACCATCAGAACTAAAGGAGATAGATAAAACATAATTGTCATGTCCGGCAAGAGTGTTAATTTGCTTACCTGTACTCATATCCCAGAGTTTGATAGTCTGGTCATAACTGCCACTTCCTAAAATTTTCCCGTCGGGGTTGATGGCAACACAAGTAACCCAACCTGAATGACCATTGAGAGTATTTATAAGTTTCTTAGTCTTCAAATTCCACAGCTTAATCGTATTGTCACCACTCCCACTAACTAAAATCTGTCCATCCGGACTAACAGCAAGAGAATTAACTAAGTATGAATGTCCTTTGAGGACGTGTAGCAGTTGTCCCATACCTATATGTGAAATTTTGATGGTAGTATCTCTACCCCCACTCAAGAGAGTCTGACCATCGCTACTAAAGGCAACAGACAAAACTGGTGTTGAATGTACTTTTAGTGTGGTAAGTAATTTCCCTGTAGACACCTGCCAAATCATAATAGTACTGTCATCACTGCCACTAGCGAGAGTTTTGCTATCTGGGCTGAAAGCAAGGCATCTCACCCACTTTATATGACCAGTGAGAGTATGCAGTAATTCCCCTGTATCGAGATGCCAAATCTTGATAGTATTGTCGCTACTGGCACTTGCAAGGATTTGCTCACCTGGACTGATGACAGTGCTAGAAACCCAATTGACATGACTCAAGGTATGAAGACATTTCCAAGGTGATGTTTGTGTTTGTGGTGGTGATTCGGGTTTTGGTGGCTTTTGTGGTGGTGATGCAGGTTTTGGTGGCTTTTGTGGTGGTGATGCAGGTTTTGGCGTTGTTATTTTCTGCTTCCATTCTAATTCTGCTACCTTTTTAGAATCAGAATAAGCTCTATTTTCATATCCTAGTTTTGAGCAAGCAAGTCCTCGATATTTGTATGCTTGAATGTAGTTTTGATCTAGGCGAATTGCTTGAGTAAAAGATTCAATTGCTTCAGCGTACTGTCCTCGTTGCGCTTGATCCATCCCGCGCTGATAATATGTTTCAGCATTGACGATGTGGGTATAAATGTTTGTTTTATTGTTTTGAAAAGATTGATTTGTATTATTTGGTTGATAAAACTTTAGTTTTTCATATGCATCGTTAATTGTTTTGATTTTATCGTCTGCTTTTTGCTTTTGCTGAGGTTCAAGAAAACGATCTGGATGCCAAATTTTCGCTAACTCGCGGTAAGCTTGTTTAACCTCAGCCTGTGATGCATCAGGTTTCAGTCCGAGGATTTCGTAGGCATGATGAATGTTCAGGCGATCGCTCATAAAACTAATACTAAAAAATAAGCAGCAAATATCACTATTACTTAGTATTCCCAAGTATAAGTAATATCTAACGAAACTAGCTCTCCGACTTTTTAAAGAAGTCGAAAATCTAAGTTTTTCGCCTATTTAACCGTAGTAACTTTTTTATCTTCTGACAAAATCGATGTTTAAGTGATACAGACTTTGATACAGATTTTGGTGATGGTTTTTTTGTACCTGGGTATTTTAATTCCCATTCCAACTGTGCGGCTTTATTTAAATCAGCAGTGGCTCTATACTCATATCCAAGCTCAGAACAAATTAACCCCCGATATTTGTATGCTTTAATATATTTGGGATTGAGGCGAATAGCGTGGGTAAAATTAGCGATCGCTTCAGTATACATTCTTTTGCTGACATACTCCCTTCCCAATTCATAGAATGCCTCCGCATCAAAGCGATGAATCTGAATTTCTGTATCATTAAGTGGCGAAGATTCATTTGCTGCGATCGGTTGATAATATTTTAATTGGTTGTAAGCTTCATTAATTTCTTTAATTCTTTCCTCAGCTTTCTGTTTTTCCTGTTGCTCAAAAAAACGATCTGGATGCCAAATTTTAACAAGCTTACGGTAAGCTTGCTTCACTTCTATCTGAGAAGCACCAAGTTTTAAACCAAGAATTTCATAAGCATCATGAATATCCAGGCTTTGACGCGGCAGCGGGTTGTCGTCAGACATGGGGCATACTGGGAAATAAACACATCTGTAAATCTATGTTATCTATTTCCACAAATCCTCTTAAGTCAACTCAAACCCCCCACAGCGGCTATCATTGGGATCGTAGTAGCAGACGCTTCTTTGAAGGTTGGTATTACCGCGTAACCTTACCGGAAATTGAGCAAACCTTCGCCTTTATGTACTCTATCGAAGACCCCATCGGTGGTAAACCCCACAGCGGTGGTGCAGCACAAATCCTCGGTCCTAACGATGAATATTTGTTGCGTACTTTTCCGGATGTTAACAAATTTTGGGCAAAAAACGATGTCTTGGCTTTAGGTCATTGGGGTAAAACCGATTTACAAAGTCAACCCCTTTATCTTTTACCAGCAGAGTTCGATCGCTATATTCAATCCGGTTATCAAGCTACAGCCACATTAAATCAAGGAATAATTCGCGATCCAGCTACGGGTAATTATTGCCGTTGGCAGTATGAAATTAAACCAGTATACGGCTGGGGAAATAAAGGACAATTACAACAATCTACCGCCGGCATAGTGTCATTTTTGCCGATATTTGAACCGGGATGGCAAATTTTGATGGCTCACGGTTTTGCTAGCGGTTGGATTGACTGGAATGGTAAAATCTACGAATTTACCAACGCCCCAGCTTACAGCGAGAAAAATTGGGGTGGTGCTTTTCCGCAAAAATGGTTTTGGTTAAATTGTAATAGTTTTGATTCTGAACCAGACTTAGCATTAACCGCAGGTGGTGGAAGACGGGGTGTGCTGTGGTGGATGGAATCTGTCGCTATGATTGGCTTGCATTATCAAGATAAGTTTTATGAATTTGTTCCTTGGAATTCACAAGTTTCTTGGAATATTCAGCCTTGGGGTAGATGGCAAATGCAAGGGCGAAACTTAAATTATGAAATTGAATTAACTGGGACTACGCATCTACCAGGTACACCACTGCGTGCGCCTACCGCCAACGGTTTGATATTCTGTTGTCGGGACACCATGCAAGGAAAACTCGATTTAGAGTTACGTGAAGTAAGTGGAACAAAATCCAAAATAATCCTGAAAGCACATAGTTTTCTGTGTGGATTAGAAGTAGGCGGCGGTTCTTGGAACAATTCGTGGCAGTCTAGCTAAAACTGGTGCTATAATAGTAAATGCTTCTGAGTTTAAGTTGGGGCTGTAGCTCAGCTGGATAGAGCGAGCGCCTCCTAAGCGCTAGGCCGCCGGTTCGAACCTGGCCAGTCCCGTCGTCTGGAAACAATTAAATGAATAAAGTAGTCGGACTTTCTTTATAGATGGTTCGATACAGGGTAGGATATTGCAAAACTCGCGACAAGCGTGGGTTTTTGCGATAAATTATCTAAGTTCATATTTGGGTAGTTTTTTGCAAATCAAGCCTAAATAATTGTTTTTTCTTAATTAGAGAAAATTCTCTGAACAGACGAAGTAATAGAACCTTGAATAAGTTACTTTTTACAGGTAAACCATTTCGATTTATGGCTATTGCCCTACCGCTGTTGATGTGGTTGGGATATAAGGAAGTTAAAAGCCAAGTTGTGCAACCCCAAGCGGTCTTAGTTTTGGGTGGTTCGACTGCGAGATTAGAACGAGAGAAGTTTACAGCAGATTTTGCCCGTAATAATCCCAATTTACCAATTTGGATTACTGGTGGTAGCCCAAAAAAGACTACTGAAAGGGTGTTTGCTAAAGCGGGAGTTGATCCCCGACGTTTGCACTTAGACTATGAAGCGGTAGATACAGTTACAAATTTTACCACATTGGTGGATGATTTGGAAAAGCGCGGCATTAAGAGTGTGTATTTGATTACATCAGATTATCATATGCGCCGCGCCTGTGTGATCGGCGAGATTGTTTTAGGTAGTCGGGGGATTATATTTAAACCAGTATCGGTTCCTTCTGAGCGATCGCCTGAACCAATTGAAAAATCACTTCGCGATGGTGCTAGAGCTTTAGTTTGGATGACAACTGGTTATACTGGGGCAGATGAAGTAAAAAATAAGCGTTAAAAAGTCAAGGGTCAAGGGTCAAGGGTCAAGGGTCAAAGGTCAAGGGTCAAGGGTCAAAGGTCAAGGGTCAAAGGTCAAAAGATAATCCTCGCTCATTGGTTTATCGGATTTGAAATAAATGTTAAGACCCACAGCATGAATCAATGAAAAAATTTTTACTTTATTTTTCATAAATAAATTCTGCTGTATAACTATTACTTTTGACTTTTGACTTTTGACTTTTTACTTGTTTTTTGATTGCAATTCTTTGCGTAGCTTTTCGTTTTCAGTTGCTAACTGATTAACGATCGCTTGGTCAATCAGGTTACTGTCAGTAGTAGTATAGATGTTGACACCTTGTTTTTGGGGTGGTTTTTGATTGTATCGGCTGAAGTACAACTGCTGTAATTTGCGTCCTACTTCTAATACCTCAGACCTAGTACAATTTATTTGTAACTGTTGACACCGTTCACTGATGGTAATTCGAGGAGACATTGGGGTGTCAATTTTGGAACGTTGAGCTGTAACGGGTGTGGTGGTAATCAGCAAAGTCGCTAAGATGGCAATGATGGTTTTCATATAATAGAAGCTAAGTCGCTTATTTTTCTTGAATGAGAACGTATGGTTGTACAATCAAAGTTAAAAATAGTTTTGTGCGATCGCAATTCCATTCGCCAATTTGTGCAACTGAGGGTTTAGCAAGCAATTGTTCGTCAATCCATTGTTGCACTTGAGGGATATTGTCGCTAGCGATCGCTATTCCGACATCGAGCAAGTCTAGTTCAATTGGCACTAATATCACCGCATCACGCTGTACGTGAGGAATTAGCCACTCCCACTCACTCTCATCTAAGTTTTGGATTAATTCAGTTCTTAAATCTTGCATAAGTGCGATCGCTACCTCCTTTGAGCATATTTCTTTAACATTTCAACTTATCGCTCTAAGAAGTGTAAATCATTAATCGCTGTTGTACACTGTTGCGTTATCGCTTCTAATTCCTCTTTATTAGTAGAACTAGGAGCATCAATCAACTTGCCAATTCTGATAGTAACAGGAACTGCATGAGGTATCGCCGAACCTTTTACCTCAATCTTCTCACTACCCCACAAACATACGGGCAATAGTGGTGCTTTTGCCTTTGCAGCTATAAGTGCAGCACCTCGTTTGGGGTCGGTAATGCGTCCATCTGGGGTGCGGGTACCTTGTAAAAATACACCTACAGCCCAGCCATTCTCAAGATATTCTAGAGCTGAACGAATAGCAGCGCGATCGGCGGTTCCCCGACTCACCGGATAAGCACCGTATAATTTAATCGCAGTCCGCAAAATCGGGATTTTAAATAATTCTTCCTTAGCCATGTATGCTACAGGACGACCGACACAAATAGAAACAATCGGGGGGTCATAGTTACTCGCATGATTGCTGACTACCACCAAAGGTCCCGTTTTGGGGACGTTTTCGGCACCATAAACCTTACCCTGAAAGTAAGTGTAAAGCATAGGGCTGACCACAGACCACTTAAAGGCGTGGTAAAGTGCCAGACTGATAAACGGTTCGCGACTTTTGCCCATAGG
>CASBQC010000402.1 GCA_949127805.1 Nostocales cyanobacterium PMM_0081 | reverse complement strand
CGCTGGCACAGCCAAAATTTTGCCCGTTTTATCCAAAATCAGCTAGGTCATCGCTACGGCTTGGCAGAACAAGTTTTTCCCCAATATCAAAATCGCAACACAGGTTACGCTCTACATCCCTATTATCGGGAAAGCCGTCGCTTGGTGGGACTAACTACTCTGCGAGAACAGGATATTTTGCCTGATTCTGGGGGTAGGGTTGCATCTTTAAATATTGAAGCGATCGCCATTGGTAATTACGCCAATGACCACCATTATCCGGGAGTCAACTACCAAGTACAACCCAAATCTATACGCTGGGGGGGACGTTGGACAGGAACTCCCTTTACAATTCCTTACCGTTGTTTAATACCCGCGCAAACGGATGGTTTATTGGTTTGTGAAAAAAATATCTCTGTATCCCATATCACTAATGGCGCAACAAGATTGCAACCTGTGGTGATGGGCATCGGTCAAGCGGCAGGAATGGCAGCTGCTATGTGCGTTGAGTTGAACACTCAGCCGAGAGATTTACCTGTGAGAATGCTGCAAAATGCTTTGTTGCAAGACTTACATTCTCCGGCTACAATCGTTCCATTATTCAATTTACCGCCCGTTCATCCGGAATGGTTGGACTGGCAACTGTATTACTTAGACAATCCAGATGCTTATCCAGCTACTGGAAATTGTCCGAACTCATCTAATATTCAGTACAAAAATTTGAAAAATAAATACGTACAATCACTTAAAAAGGAATATTTCCGGGGCATCTTCCATCGCCTAGATCGGCAAGATTACAGATTTAGCATTACCACAGCAACTCAAAACCAATTGCCTTTACCAATTGTGACCTTGCGATCGCATATAGACGAGCAACTGCAAAATCTTATTGATAAGCAACCGCTACAAATTTGCGGTTACTGGAATCGCGCCGGTAATTGGTTACTAGTTGAACATATCGAGAAATAATCAAGACATGTTTTCCCGTCAAAAACATTCCTTTTGTCAAAATGTCCGGACGCAGTAAAAAAAACTAAGTATCAGTGAAGTGGAGAGTTTCAAAATAGACACTTACTATGCGTGCAACTATTTCACTTCTAATCATTGGCTTAGTATTCGGCTCCTTAGCTTTTAACTACCAAGCTATGGCAAATCGCTTATCTAATCTGTTCGTATCCTTTTCTGAAGAGGAACAGTTTATATCGGTGGAACCCAAGCCAAAAACCAGAACTAACAAACCACAAGAGCCAAAACCTCATCGAGGTAGTGGACGCAGAGAGTTAATGCAATATGTCGGTCAGACATATCCTGCTGTTTAACAACTTAAAGGAAGGTAACTTGTCAAAGGGACAATTTTCTTGTATCAAGAAAATCTTTACCCAATTAAACAGGGTATTATGCCAAACATACTTTATACATGCACCCTTAGTACATATATAACGGTAGAGATACAAACAATCAGGCGATCGCTCGGCATTTGATCAGTAAACTTCTGTATACATACTCAGTCGTGAACCTTGCCTCAAAACGCAAAGTTTTTCCATTAGAACAATTTCGCTGTTTAAAATGGTGAAATCCCAAGCTCAACTTCAACTTATCTAGAAAAGAATCTCATTAAGGCTATCATTAAGCTTTAGTGGTTCGAGCTGCTTTGATATTTGCAATGTTGTTCGTTCTAGGAAATAGCCTGAATGCTTCTCTACTTTGGTGCAATTAACTTGCTTTAGGAGTGCGTCGATCCCAGCGATCGCTGGTTATTTGGCATTGCTGAATTATTGACCTACTTACCATTTCACGATCGCAATATATATAAATACTGTAGAGACGTAGCGCAAAACTACGTCTCTACAAAAACCCTGCAAGTATTGTTTTATGATTGCTTAGTCTTTTCTCTGCCTTTAATGCCGTTAAGGAACATCGGCACGAATTTATCCATAAACGCTTGTGGGTCGCGCTGCCAAGCCTTTTGTGCCGCCATAACTCTGGTAAACTGCAAGTCAGGTGCAAACAAAGTCTGCGGTAAGCGCTCCATTAAATACTGGGGACGTTCCCAAACAGGCATTGTGTTTGCGACTTCTACCAAGTTGGCTACTCGACGCAATTCTGCTCCTAAGGTGATATCCATTCCGGATTCAAAGGCTGCTTGTTCAATTGCTGCATATTTCCGCTTTGCCTTTTCCACCTTTTGTTGGTGTTCTGGACTTTTGCGGGCAATTTCTGCTAACCAACGATTACCCCACCGGACGTGTCCTGCTTCTTCTGGAAAGATTTTCTCAATGGTTTCCCGAATTTTAATATTTTCTTCGGTTTGCGGTGCTTGCTTAAGAGCGTAAATGTGTGCTGAGAAATATTCGCAACCTCGTTTTTCAGTGACGTTAATCGCTGCCAAGGCGGCAATTATACCGTCTTCTAGGTTACTTTTGGCATCGTAGGCGTTTTTATCCAGCAGCCGATCAAATTCATCAATATAGGATGAACCAGGGGGAGTTCCGATATCAGCTCCCAAATCGATCAACAAATCAGTTAGCCACATGGCGTGACGAGCTTCATCTGAGATATGATGTGACAAATCTCGCACGAGTTCTGGTGGTTTGCCATTGAGTGTTTCAATTACCTCAGTCAGGTCTTTGCAACTGCGTTGTTCGCTGTAACGGTAGCGGTTGAGCGTGATTAAATGAATTTCGCGATCGCGCACTACCTGATTTAAGATATCTCTCGCACTCAAAGCATTTTGAAATTTACGTGGGTAAGCAACAGTCATAGTTTTTATTGAGTTTTGTAAACCGCTATTTTTGATCGTAACTTAGTGGTAACAAAGGTTGATGGTTATAAAATGTAGCGATCGCCCTACCTTTATTGATGGAAACTCTTAGAGTCTAATATCATGTCAAACGGTCGTAGAGACGTGACCACGGAACGTCTCTACAATTACCTGTGCAACTAGGGACATGATACAACAGCAAATATCCGCACCTGAGAAATATTAAGTTTTATTAAAAAGGATTATTTTGTAACTTTGGTTACAGAATTTATTGTTATATTAGTTTCATAGATGAAAAATGAATCTATAAATCATTAAAACAATAAAGAGGAACTTGATATGTCTACCCAAGAAAAAGCGCGTGCTTTGATGATGCGTCATTACCAGATGGTCAAGAATCGTCAACAATCAATGCTCGAACGTGTTGGTGAAGAACTAGGTCTTCCTGCTGGCAAAGCATCCCACTACTGGAACCCGATTCAAGGCAAGATAGATCCTACCGTTCGTATGACTTACGATCGCAGCAATGCCACAATGAGCTAGGGACTTTATTAACGTAGTGAGCGATTTATCGCTCAATTTAATCAAAAAGTTGTTAGTCAAAAAAAAGCCACCCCGTAGGTGGCTTAGTTATGTTCTCAAATAACGGATTTAGGCTAAGTGAGGATTGCTATTTTCAGCAACGCAAGCAATGTGTATCCTTAATTTAAGCGTTGAAACGCTTACTACAAAGAAGATTTAAGGGTTGAAACGCTTACATAAAGCGAAATTAACAATCGTAGTAAAGAGCAAATTCGTAAGGATGAGGACGCAGACGCATTGGGTTAACTTCGTTATCTAGCTTGTAAGAAATCCAAGTTTGAATGAAGTCTTCAGTAAACACACCTGGTTCGGTCAAGAAAGCATGATCATTGTCTAGTGCTTCCAATGCCAATTCCAAAGAACCGGGTGTAGAAGGAACCTTAGCCAATTCTTCTGGGGAGAGTTCATAGATATTCTTATCTAGAGGTTCACCAGGATGGATTTTGTTCTTGATACCATCTAAACCAGCACAAAGCATAGCAGCGAATGCCAAGTAAGGGTTAGATGTCGCATCCGGACAACGGAATTCTAAGCGCTTTGCTTTGGGATTGCTGCCAGAAAGAGGAATCCGTACAGAAGCAGAACGATTACCTTGGGAATAAGCTAAGTTTACAGGTGCTTCATAACCAGGTACTAGGCGCTTGTAAGAGTTGGTGGTGGGGTTGGTGATTGCTAACAGTGCTGGTGCGTGGCGGAGAATACCACCAATGTAGTGCAATGCCATTTCACTCAAACCGGCGTACTTATCGCCGCCAAACAGCGGCTGACCATCTTTCCAGATAGATTGGTGACAGTGCATCCCAGAACCATTATCGCCGAAGATTGGCTTGGGCATGAAGGTAACAGTTTTGCCGTATTTCTTAGCAACGTTCTTAATGACATATTTGTAAGTCATTAACCAGTCCGCAGCTTCGATTAACTTACCGAAGCGGAAGCCGAGTTCGCACTGTCCACCAGTAGCGACTTCATGGTGTTGCTTTTCAATGGGTACACCGCACTTTGCCATTGTTAAGAGCATTTCGGTGCGAATGTCTTGGAAACTGTCGGTGGGGGCAACTGGGAAGTAACCCTGTTTGAAGCGTGGTTTGTATGCGAGGTTGGGACCTTCTTCTTTACCGGAGTTCCAAGCACCTTCTACAGAGTCTACATAATAGTAGCCGGAGTTGGCGGTTTGGTCAAATCGAGCATCATCAAAAATGAAAAATTCCGCTTCTGGACCAAAAAAAGCTGTGTCACCAACACCTGTAGAAACCAAGTAGTCTACTGCTTTTTGAGCAATAACGCGGGGACAGCGATTGTAAGGTTCACCTGTACGCGGTTCTTGGATACTACAAATTATACTGAGGGTCGGCTCTGCCATGAACGGATCGATCCAGGCTGTGTTCGGGTCGAGAACCATTGACATGTCTGATTCGTTGATTGCTTTCCAACCCCGAATACTCGAACCGTCGAAAGGTACGCCGTCAGTAAATGCAGTCTCATCAATTTGGTTATGATACAGCGTGAGGTGCTGCCAAGTTCCTGGCGTATCGATGAATTTCAGATCGATCATCTGAATGTTGTTGTCCTGAATCAATTTCAAGACTTCTTGTGGGGTTGTCATGATTATTCCTTGTATGCTTATTTACTAAGGTAGAACTAGAATCTTCAATGCATTCCGACCCTGCTTGGTGAAACCAAATTGTGAGATACCTGAAATATCCTAGAGATAGGACATTAGGTAGTTTTGTAGCTTACGCCACAAAAACTCATGATTAAAGTTTATATTTACTTTTGCTTAACCACTTTCACAAAACTTCACAGTTCATTTCACAGGGTCAACTTTGACATAGAATCCTTTAAGTAGCCGATGGATTACTTTTTGTGCTGAGACTTTTGCCGTAGCACAAAAATTGATAGGCGCATAAAAGCAGCTAGATAAATATCAAACCATAAATAGGATTGATTGGAGAAAAAGGAATGCGGGATGCAGTAACAAGTTTAATTAAGAATTATGACGTAGCTGGACGGTATTTTGACCGTCAGGCGATCGATAGCCTCAAGTCTTACTTTGAAAGTGGTACAGCACGAGTACAAGCAGCTGGGGCAATTAATTCTAATGCGGCATCAATTGTCAGACAGGCTGGTTCTGGGTTATTTGAAGAACTGCCTGAGTTGATTCGTCCTGGTGGAAATGCTTACACTACTCGTCGCTATGCGGCTTGTCTGCGGGATATGGATTACTATTTGCGCTACGCTACTTATGCGCTGGTTGCTGGTAGTATGAATGTTCTAGATGAGCGGGTGCTGCAAGGGCTGCGGGAAACTTACAATTCATTGGGTGTGCCTATTGGTCCGACGGTTCGCGGTATCCAGATTATGAAGGATATTATCAAGGAGCAAGTGGCGGCAGCTGGTGTTGCTAATACTGCTTTTTTGGATGAGCCTTTTGATTATATGACACGGGAGTTGAGCGAGCAGGATATTTAGTGGCACAAACGTCGTGAAAAAGATGTAGAGACGTAGCATTGCTAGGTCTCTACAAGGGTTTTGGGTCACGCATAATAAGCATAGCGGTCGATGTCTAGTCGATGTCTAGTAAACTCAAGCCCCGACGAATGGAATTCGCGGCTACACAAATAAAGCCCTGACGAATGGAATTCGCGGCTACACAAACAAAGTCCGCCTGCGCGGACTAATTAAGTTTACAGTGTGGCAAGATGCTTATCTCATAATAGAAAGTAGGGCGAGTTTCTTTTGGGGACTCGCTTTTTTAGGAACCGCACTCCGGGAGCAGAGGACGCAGAGGGATTGGTTAAGCAGCGATTGGATATATTATTAGTAGAGTTAAATTTGTGTGCTTCCCGCACTTTGGCACAACGGTTGATTCAAGCGGGGGAAGTTCAGGTTAATCGTGTGGTTGTGGATAAGGCGGGGACGGAGGTTGATGTTGCGGCGGATATTAAGATTAAGGAGCGATCGCGTTTTGTTTCTCGTGGTGGTGAGAAGCTGGCGAAGGCTTTAGAATATTTTACTATCTCTGTAGAAGGTCGCGTTTGTTTAGATGGTGGTATTTCCACAGGAGGCTTTACTGATTGTCTTTTACAAGCTGGGGCAAAGCTAGTTTACGGCGTTGACGTCGGTTACGGTCAAGTTGATTGGCGTTTGCGAAATGATTCGCGGGTGGTTTTGCGGGAACGCACTAATTTACGACAGTTACAACCCCATGAGTTATATGGTGAGGCACAAAAAGCTGATTTGGCGGTGGTGGATGTTTCGTTTATTTCTTTAACCAAGATTTTGCCTGCTTTGTGGGATTTAACTCAATCTCAAAGAGAAGCTGTTTTACTGGTGAAGCCACAATTTGAGGTTGGGAGGTCCCGTGTGGGTAAAAAAGGCGTTGTTCGTGATTCTTCTGACCAAGCTGAGGCAATTTTTCAGGTTTTGCAAACTGCTCAAAATTTAGGATGGAACTACAAGGGTTTAACTTGGTCGCCTCTCACTGGTCCTGCTGGGAATATAGAATATCTGTTGTGGCTGGATATGGAAAGCGAAACACCACCGCCTAATTTAGAAGCTGTTCAGCAAGTTACTAAATCTGCTGTTGCCCAATTGAGAAATTAAACGTCGTAGATTAGACATTCTAATGCTTCAGGATGGCGATCGCAATAACTTTCCAATGAGGTTTTGCTTTTTGTTGCTTGCTGTTTGTGAGATTTTTCAGCTTGCAATTCTTCGACGATGTCCCAAGCTACAGCGCAGTTAGCAGAATTGTTACCGTTGATATCGCAAGTTTCGCGGGCTTCAGCAATAGCTTCAAAAATCGCTTCTTCAAGGGTTTGAGTTGGATTACCGTGAGAGTTAATAGCAGTCTGGAGTATGTTTGAGATGTCAGTCATGATACTTACCTTTGTGTGTTGATTTAGAAATCGACTGCAAGCTTCTGAATTATTTCAAGAGCTTAATTTCTAGTTTAGACAGGCTTAACAAAAAATACTGGTGGGAAAAACCGTCATTCAGGGACTGGAGACAAGGAGACAAGGGGACAGGGAGAGTGGGAGAGTGGGAGAGTGGGAGAAAGAAGAATTATTCTCCTTGTCGCCTTGTCGCCTTGTCGCCTTGTCGCCTTGTCGCCTTGTCGCCTTGTCGCCATTCGCTATTCTCCAATCCTAATTCTTGCCGCAAACGGTACAAAATTGTGTTTTGGTCAACTTGGGACAGAATTTCTTGAATAACGGTGCTAGCTCCCAATTGACCCCATGTGCAGCCTTTTTTGAGATACACTTCTGCGGCTTTACCGATCGCATATGCGCCATAACCGGCGATACCAGCTTGAGCGATCGCACTTCCGGCGAAGGCTGTAATATTGGTGGGATTTTCACCACTGGCTAAGGCAGCGGTAGTTTTGCCTAAACCTAAAAGCAAGCTGCTTCCTAATTCTCCCAAAAGTAAACCGCCAGAACTAAAGAAAATCGTCTTCAGAATTTTGCTTGCCTCGTAACCGGTCATCGGTAAGCCGTATAATCTTGCTAAGGAGCGAATCAACGCTAAGTCGGCAACAGTTCCACCGACCACATCTAAAAAGGCGATGGGATTTAACGCGACTGCTAGAGCTTTATATTTGGTAAACTGCCAAATGAGGTCTTCTGCTTGTTGTTCGCGCAAGTCGATGGTTTTTTGAGCGATCGCAGCTTCTGCATCTCTTGCCTGAATCAGTGCATTTAAGGCGAGAAGCGATCGCCCTTCACGGTTGAGAATATTTAAAATTGTCTCTTTAAGTTCCTCTACTTCAATTGGCGGTGTCTCCCATTCATAAGTTACACCTCCATCAGTCCACTCAACTCGCACTTCCATCGGCGCAGGTTCCGCTGCTACCATGACAATTTCATCTGGTAATAGCGGCTTACTTTGAGGATTTCCTGCACCCAGTTGTTGCAAATTATTATAAATAGCTGTTTTATCTGTATCTGGATACAAGTCTATTTTGTTAAATACCAGAATTAGGGGTTTTTGCGATCGGCGCAACTCCAGCAGCGCTTGATACTCAGTTTGCGTAATATCACCTGACACCACAAACAAGATTAAATCAGCTTGCTGTGCTACATCTCGCGCCATTTGCCCTCTAACTTCCCCCTGAATTTCATCTAATCCTGGAGTATCAATTAATTCTACCTGCACCTTTCCAGCAGGAGTCCAGCGCAGGGAACGAGGATACTGAGTTACACCGTTAAGGGGACCTGTTTGCAGAATTTTTTGCCCCACTAAAGCATTTAACACTGCTGACTTCCCACGACTGACTAAACCAAAAGCGGCAATTCTAATTACGTTAGAGTCGAGCTTATTAAGAGTATTTGTCAATATCTCTAATTCTGGTTTGACAAAAGATGCTAATTCCAGGTTTGATTGTGGTTGTCCTGGTTTCCGAAGATATCCATACCAAGACAGCACTTGTCTGAGACTAGCACGAGCGCGGTTTAAATGAGTTTCTTGCAGATTATTAGGCACGTTCTCGTTTTTGTTGATTCAAGGTTAGACATCGACCGAATTTAAATATGCGTTATCCAGAACCCCTACAAGACTTAGCACTGCTACGTCTTTACTTTTTCACCCCTATATAGCGGTCAAGGGTTGAGTGAGGTACATAAAAACCTTCCCCTCTCCGCGAATTCAAAGAGGGGTGTCCGGAACGGACGGGGTGAGGTTCTGTATTGCACCCAACTGAAAACCCCTATTATTCTATTTTGGTCTAATTACAAAGCTTTTTGTATCGTTAGCGGGGTTACTAACGCTCTTTTATTACTCTTGCCAGATAAAATTTGAAACCCTATTTTCAGGTTAGTCAGCGCACCATCCGGACGAGCGTTTGCCAAACCAGTTGCGCGGGTTCCCCGCATTGAAGAAAAGAAAAGTTTTGGGCGAATATAATTCGCTACTACACAAACAAAGTCCACCTGCGTGGACTAACTAAAATCAAGGTTTTTCAACCCGCCTAATCGCGGGTTTTGTCTGTGTAGCCGCGAATTATATTCGCCCTGTGTGTAATAAATCAGACTTTTCAAACACCCTCTCAGGGCTTCTTTATAAAAAAGCTACGTAGAAATGCTGAGTTTAATTGTGAAAAATTGATTAATTTGGGTAATTATTCCCAAGGCATTTATAACAGGTTGTAGGCAGATTTAAAGTGTTTTTACCTAACACATAAAATTATTTATATTCTTGTATAAAAT
>CASBQC010000401.1 GCA_949127805.1 Nostocales cyanobacterium PMM_0081 | reverse complement strand
CCCCATCCCCCCCTCTCCCTCATCTTCTCTATGGGTATTCCTACCTTTATACTCGCCTCTGCTTCTCCGGCACGACGCCGTTTGTTGCAAACTGTGGGAATTGAACCGACTGTTTGCGCTAGTGATTTTGATGAGTCGCAAATCCAACTCAGTGAACCAGGACAATTGGTGCAAACTCTTGCTCAGTGTAAAGCGGAAACTGTCGCACCTCAGTTTGCATCTGGTTTGATTATGGGTTGTGATTCGGTTTTAGCGCTGAATGGTGAGATTCATGGTAAACCAGCAGATACAGAAGAAGCGATCGCTCGTTGGCAAATTATGCGAGGTAATTTTGGCGATCTGTATACTGGTCATGCTTTGATTGATGTACACCAAAAGCGGACTTTAGTCAAGTGTCAGGTAACAAGAGTTTATTTTGGGGAAATGAGCGATCGCGCGATCGCTGCATATGTCGCTACGGGTGAACCCCTCAAGTGTGCCGGTGCCTTTGCCCTTGAGGGTTTTGGTAGTTTATTTGTGGAAAAAATCGAAGGGTGTCACAGTAACGTGATTGGTTTGAGTTTACCTCTGCTGCGGCATATGTTGGCAGAATTGGGGTACGATGTGACAGATTTTTGGCAGTAGTACCGCAAGACGGAAGTCAAAAGTAAAAAGTAAAAAAGCTTATAGAGCAGTTTTTTTGGCGATTTTGAATGGGTGGTTTATTTCCGCCGACCTGTAGTAGTGTGTTATTTGTTCTTTGTTATTTGTTGTTAACCATTATCCACTTTTGTAGAGACGCGATTAATCGCGTCTTTCCCTAGATTAATCGCGTCTTTCCCTTTCCCCACATTAATCGCGTCTTTCCCCACATTAATCGCGTCTTTCCCACATTAATCGCGTCTTTCCCTAGATTAACCGCGTCTTTGTTTAGGAGTGTTCCCAATACGGTTCGGTTAAGGTGCATAGTTCTTGAAGATCCCCCATTATCCCCCTTAAAAAGGGGGAAATAGAGCCATTCTTAGTCCCCCTTTTTAAGGGGGGTTGGGGGGATCGAGTCTTATCCGAACCGTATTAGGAGTGTTCCCAATAAATAAATGATCCAAAGCCTGTCATTGCGAGCGGAACGTAGTGAAGCAAAGCAATCGCAAGGACTCTGAGATTGCTTCTCCTTCGGAGACGCTCCGCGAACATTCCGCTTCGCGACCTTCGCAATGACAATTGGGCAATAGTAAAATTATTCTGTCTGTAAAGAGCAGATGAGCAGTTGTAGTAGTAGTGATGCTAGGGACTTGTACAAACCATTACACTTCTTCCCTGATGAATAATAAAGCGCGTGTCAAAACGATTTTGCTGTTGGCAGCTAATCCCAGAGATACTTCTAAGCTGCAACTTGATGTAGAAGTGCGGGAAATTGATGAGGGATTGCGACGAGCGAATAAGCGGGAACAGTTTAAATTAGAGCAAAAGTGGGCTGTGCGATCGCGTGATTTTTACCGCGCAATTCTCGACACTCAACCGCAGATTGTTCACTTTTGCGGACACGGTACTGCTGAGGATGGCATTATCCTGGAAAATGAGATGAAGCAGACGGTGTATGTACAAGCTGATGCGCTGGCAAGTATGTTTAAGCTGTTTGCTAAAAAGGGTGTGAAGTGTGTTGTTCTCAATGCTTGTTATTCAGAAGTGCAAGCAGAGGCTATTAGCCAATATGTAAAATATGTCATTGGCATGAATAAAGCTGTGGGTGATAAAGCAGCTGTTGCCTTTGCTGTGGCATTTTACGATGCTCTCGGTGCTGGACTAAATATAGAGGATGCCCATGAGTTAGGCTGCTCTCAGATGATGGGTTTTATGGAGCATCAGACTCCGGTTCTGAAGAAAAATGAATTAACTGATGTCTTAACTGATGTCTCGACTACTTTTGAAACAGATGTTATTCCACCCAACCCTTACCAGGGATTGTCTGCATTTGGGGAAGAGGATGCAGCTTTCTTTTTTGGACGGGAGACTTTTGTTAATGAGTTAGTTCAGACGACTCGGAAACAGCCTTTGGTAGGTGTGGTTGGTCCGAGTGGTAGTGGTAAATCTTCTATCGTGTTTGCCGGACTGATTCCCCAGTTGCGAAGTGAGGGAAACTGGCTGATTTCATCTTTCCGTCCTGGTAATCAACCATTTTATCAGCTGGCTTGTGCGTTGGTGCATCAATTAGAGCCAGAACTGAGTGAAACTGGACTACTGCGAGAAGCAGCGGGACTGGCAGGTGATATGCAGTCGGGTAGAATTAGTTTGCAGCAAGTAGCGTCTCGCATCAAAGAACGCAACGGTGGTAAACGTCTGTTGTTAGTTGCAGACCAATTTGAAGAACTTTATACTCTTTGTCAGAAGGAAGAACAAGAACGCTTTGCTGATGCTTTGCTTGGTGGTATTTCTCCAGAAATGACACTGGTTTTCACTTTACGAGCTGACTTTTACGGTTATGTGCTTTCCTACCGTCCGTTTCGGGATGCGTTGCAGCAGCATACACCTCAGTTGTTGAGTTCGATGAAACGGGAGGAACTAGAAGCAGCGATCGCATTACCGGCACAAAAGTTAGAAGTGCAATTAGAACCGCAACTGACGCAACGAATTTTGGATGATGTGGGACAAGAACCGGGTAACTTGCCTTTGTTGGAATTTGCTTTAACTCGACTGTGGGAGAAGCAAGAAAAGCGGGTGTTAAATGTTGGTAGCGATCGCTTTAACGTTAGTAGCGATCGCGCTTCGTGTCGTTACGACAGCTTTAATGTTGGTAACTAACGGCTTGGTGTTTGTAACGAAAGTTAAAGCATTAGTAACCAAAGTCTTGACGTTAGTAACTAACGGCTGCTGTTTGTAACGAAAGTTAAAGCTGTGGTTACGAAAGTCTTGACGTTGGTAGCGATCGCGCTAAGTGTCCTAACTACAGCTTTAATATTGGTAGCGATCGTACTTATTATTCTCACCACAGCGCGTCCTCTATAAGCCCGACACCCTGAAGGGTGCGGCTGTACGAACAAAGTCCACCTGCGTGGACTAAATACTACAAAACTCTTTTAGCCTGCGTAGGCAGGTTTTGTTCATATAGCCCCACGCTTCCAGCCTGAGGGATACGAACCGTCGATTATTCGTCATCATTCAAAATCGATTCTAAGATTTCCGGCGTTAAACCTCGCTCTTGTGCTTCAAGGCTAGCTTTATCCATCGTGTTTCTTAAACGTGCGATCGCCTCAAGTCTTTTCGTGGTAAATTGAGACTGCATAATTGCCGCAATCTTAAGTTGCAATTGTTCCCGTTCTTCTTCAGTGGCATTGCGGTATGCCTCTGCTACCTCAAAGGGAACTTTAATGGTAATTTCTTCTTTAGTAATCATGGCTTCTTTGCTTCCATAATTTCTCATCTTTAGTCATGTTACTTCCTTAGCTTGTGAGTTCCTCGGTCGTCACCACAGCTTTAACATTAGTAGCGATCGCCCTTCATATCCTAACCAAACCTTAAAAGATTGTAACGAAAGTTTAAGCATTTGCCATAAACACTGATTGTTTGTAACGAAAGTTGAAGTGTTGGTCACGATCGCTTTAACGTTAGTAACCACAGCTTGTTGTTTGTAACGAAAGTTAAAGCATTAGTCACCACAGCTTTAACATTGGTGGCGATCGCTTGTATATTTGTCACCACAGCTTTAACATTGGTAGCGATCGCTTTAATGGTCGTGTGTTTTGCAAGTTGAAAGCGATCGCCGAAATTGCGTTAAATAAGCATCACAAACAGACACTTAAGATGGCACTTGCACCCATTTAGCTAAATCTTGTCCCAGTCGAGTGAAGTGGTTTGGATTCAGCGTGACTAATATATCGACCCCTGCTTTGAGAGCAGCTTGGGCAATTAGCGCATCAAAAATTCCGCCACCTGGAAGATTTAACCCCACCATACAGGCGATCGCTTGTTGGTAATCATCAGCAGTGAGCGGAATTGCTACGAACAAATTCAGGTTCTCATCGATTAAACGTTGCGCGATGATTGGTGAAATAGGTGGTCTTACAGGTAAGCGAGTCAGAACAGAATAAAGTTCAGCAAAAGTATGGGTTGAAAGATAGCCGTCAATTTCCGAGACTTGCACCCGTTGTAACCACGGTAGACAAACACCATGCCGAGGATGGCTAACTTCAAAAGCTGCTACCAATACAGAAGTATCAAATATGACTTTCATAATCCGCAATTAAGCCATTGATTCGTTCTTCCCGCATTTGCTCAACAGACGTTTCCAGATTGCCAATTGGAGTAGATTGAACAACTAAAGTCGTCCCAACTCGGTATACCAAAGGTTCAGCATTCAGGAAATTTTCGATTGCAGCTTTCAAAAATGCTTCGGCTGTCATACCCTGCGCTGCTGCTTGAGCTAGCAAACGCGCTTCGATTTCTGGAGTTAATTCAAGCGTAATTGCCATAGAACCATCCAATCTCTTTTAGTAACTAGATTATAAGCAGCCTGGTTTATAATGCGAGGTTCAATATATTACCAGGGCGATCGCCTCATACCCCAACAGCGATAAACTGACAAATAAACAATATTCCCCAATCACAACATGTCACTAGCTTCTACACCCTCACTGCGCGAACAACAACATCCTTTAATTCGGCAATTGGCTGATACCATTGAGGCAGCTTGGCATCAGCACCTTGATTTATCACCCTACCATTTGCCCGCAGAGTTGGGATATGTAGAAGGCAGACTCGAAGGTGAAAAACTGACGATTGAAAATCGCTGCTATCAAACACCGCAGTTCCGCAAGATGCACTTGGAACTAGCCAAGGTGGGAACTATGCTAGATATTCTGCACTGCGTCATGTTTCCCCGTCCAGAATTTGACTTACCGATGTTTGGTTGCGATTTAGTCGGGGGTAGAGGTCAAATTAGTGCTGCGATCGCAGATTTATCTCCGCTTTCACAACGCACCTTACCAGAAGAATATAACTCTGCAATCTCTGCATTACCTGCACCTAACTTTTCTCAACCCCGTGAATTACCCGAATGGGGACAAATCTTTTCGGAGTTTTGTATCTTTGTTCGTCCCGGTTCTCCCGAAGAAGAAACGCTGTTTTTGTCACGGGTGAAAGACTTTTTAGATATTCATTGTACCAGAGCGATCGCTTCTAAACCCGCTTCCCCAGAACAAGTATTAAAAATCATTGCCGGACAGCATAATTACTGCACCAAACAGCAACAAAACGACAAAACCCGTCGCGTATTAGAAAAAGCATTTGGTTCAGATTGGGCTGAAAATTATATGACTACAGTGTTATTTGACCTACCAAATTAATCATTCGCATCAGGACATACAAATACAAAAATAAGTAGAGTGACAATATACCAATAATTATAAATG
>CASBQC010000400.1 GCA_949127805.1 Nostocales cyanobacterium PMM_0081 | reverse complement strand
TATCCACATGGGCAAAAGGGTCATCCCTTAAGAATATCGGGAGCCGTGTGCAGTGAAAGTTGCACGCACGGTTCTAAATGAGAGGTGCGGGGCATAATAGCCCCCATCGACTCAACCCTTAATCAGTATGAGCAAGAAGAGCCAGGATTCAATTTCCTTGGTTTTTATGTAAGGCAATACAAGGTTAATAAATACCACTCAGGTACAAAAACTAACGGAAAGCCTCTGGGTTTTAAAACACTCATCACCCCAAGTAAACAGAAGCAAAAAGTACATTACGAACAAATCACTAGTATTATCGAAGCCCATAAAGCAGCACCGCAAGCGGCGCTAATTAAAAAGCTAAACCCAATTATTAGGGGATGGGCTAATTACTATGCAACTGTAGTAAGTAAGAAGACTTACTCAGATATTCATAACCTAGTGTACCAAAAGCTAAACACTTGGGCAAAACGCCGCCACCCCAAGAAAAATTGGGGATGGGTGTCAAAAAGATATTGGCATTCCATAGGCAGCAATAGCTGGGTATTCGCAGCCAAGAAGGAAGGATTAGACTTTTTTCGGTTACTAAACCATGCCGACACCCCAATAGTGCGTCATGTAAAAGTTAAAGGCGAATCGTCTCCATACGACGGCAACCTGGTTTATTGGAGTTCAAGGATGGGTAATAACCCTGAAATGCCAATTAGGGTATCAAAACTCCTTAAAAAGCAAAAAGGAAAATGCGCCCATTGCGGATTGTTCTTCCGTGAAAACGATGTGTTGGAAGTTGACCATAAAATCCCAAAATCGCAAGGTGGTAAGGATTCATATGAAAATTTTCAACTTCTGCACAGGCACTGCCACGACACAAAGACAGCCAATGATGGCAGTCCCGGCACAAAATCCGACTGCAATAGTGTCGAGCCTAAACCCACCAAAATACTTGAAAAGAGTTGCGGATAAATGGGTAATGAGGTATGCATGACAAGCACCAAAACATTGAGGAGCCGTGTGAAAGGAAACTTTCATGCACGGTTTTGAAGACCAACGGGGTTGGTAACAACCTCGTTGAGTTTAATAATTTTAGTTAAGGGTTGGTTGTTAGTGGGAGCGTGGTCATCAAGAAGGACTCACAGATTAAGGACTGGTGAAGTTTCTTAGGCTAATGGTTGCGATCGCACCCTATATGAAGCTACGATCTTTAAGCTGAAAGCTATATGCTCCGATTAGCTTGTGGGAACACAGGTACAAATCATGTGAGTTACCCTGCCCAAAGCTAAGAACAAAGAGATTTTACCGGAAAGAGAGAAACGAAAAACGATGGCGAAACGCATACAGTTAGTTTTAAACAAAGATGTCAACAAGTTGGGAAAATCTGGCGACTTAGTAGAAGTTGCTCCTGGCTATGCTCGTAATTATCTGATTCCACAGAAGTTGGCAATTAATGCTACTCCTGGTATTCTGAAGCAAGTTGAACGCCGTCGCGAGGTGGAACGTCAGCGGCAATTAGAACTCAAGCAACAAGCGCTTGAGCAAAAAGCAGCTTTGGAAAAAGTTGCTAGCTTGAGAATTGCCAAGCAAGTTGGTGAAGGTGAATCGATTTTTGGTACTGTCACCACTCAAGAAGTTGCTGATGCAATTAAAGAAAGTGCGGGACTAGAAGTAGATCGGCGTGGTATTACTATACCTGATATTAGCCAAACAGGTACTTACAAAGCTGAAATTAAGCTGCATTCGGAAGTAACCGCGCAAGTCAATATTGAAGTCGTATCTAACTAACAGCTGCTTGGCTGGAAACCACAGATGCACACTCTGTTAATTTGTGTTGGTCTGTGGTTCTAAAGTTTGTTGTTGAGTGGGTGAAATTAAACTTAAAACGTAGTGAGCGGTTTACCGCTCAAATGTTCGTTTTTAAGGGCTGAAGCCCTTACTACAAAGGGATTTTGAGATATAAAATCCCAAATTTATATATAAAATTATTTATGGCTGAAGAACTAAGTTTTCAAGGTGATGGAAGCGATCGCTTACCACCCCAAAACATCGAAGCAGAAGAAGCGATTTTGGGGGGAATTTTATTAGACCCAGAAGCAATCAGTCGAGTTAGCGACAAACTTGTTCCAGAAGCTTTTTATATTAGCGCTCATAAAGACATTTATCAAGCCGCGTTGCGTCTTTTCGCTCAACATAAACCCACGGATTTGCTAGCAGTGATTAATTGGCTAGCTGACCATGATATGCTTGCCCGTATTGGTGGCAGAAATAAATTAGCCTCTCTTGTAGATCGCACCGTTTCAGCTGTTAATATCGACGCTTTAGCATCATTAGTAACAGAAAAATATCTGCGACGTAATTTAATTAAAGCTGGTAATGAAATTGTCCATCTCGGTTTCGAGACAGAAAAAGAATTACCAATAGTTTTAGATCAAGCAGAACAGAAAGTTTTCAACGTAACTCAAGAACGTCCCCAATCAGGTTTAGTTCACATTGCTGACACTTTAATTAATACTTTTCAGGATATAGAAAGTCGTCATCAAGGTGTAGCTTTACCGGGTATTCCTTGCGGATTTTATGATTTAGATGCCATGACTACAGGCTTTCAGCGTTCTGATTTAATTATTGTCGCTGGCAGACCGTCAATGGGGAAAACGGCGTTCTGTCTCAATCTAGCTCATAATGTCGCTACTTCTTATAAATTACCCGTTGCTTTTTTCAGTTTAGAAATGTCAAAAGAGCAATTGGTACAGCGATTATTAGCTAGCGAAGCGGGAATTGAAAGTGGTTATTTGCGGAGTGGACGCATTAGCCAAGCTCAGTGGGAACCTTTAAGCCGTGCTATTGGTATGCTTTCAGAAATGCCAATTTATATTGATGATACCCCTAATATTACAGTTACACAAATGCGGAGTCAAGCGCGACGTTTGCAAGCAGAACAAAAAACAGACTTAGGATTAATTGTCATAGATTACTTGCAATTAATGGAAGGTGCCGGCGATAATCGCGTACAAGAATTATCTCGAATTACACGCAATCTCAAAGGTTTAGCTCGTGAATTAAGTGTGCCTGTTATTGCTTTGTCTCAGCTAAGTAGAGGTGTGGAAGCACGTACTAATAAGCGTCCGATGTTGTCTGATTTGAGGGAATCGGGTTCGATTGAGCAGGATGCCGATTTAGTTATTATGCTTTACCGAGATGAATATTATACGCCAGATACACCCGATCGCGGTGTGGCAGAAGTGATAATAGCTAAACACCGCAATGGTCCCACGGGAACTGTTAAGCTTTTGTTCGATCCGCAATTTACTAAATTTAAAAATTTAGCTAGACCAAGTAATTATTAGCCGAATATGGAAAAAAGCTCGTAAAATTTTAAACAAAGCCTTAATTTTTTCGGAAATTTATTCATAACTTAATGCTATCTGTAAGCATAGTTCATGATAGAAAGAGCTTTGCTGAAGCCAATTTATGATATGTTCTAGAGCTTTGGTTAATGCTGACATGATTCATCCTGCTAAGTTAGAACCAAATTATCGCGATGCACGACGGTTTCAGCACCGGCATAGCCCAAAATCGTCGAAATTTCCCGCGAATGACACCCACGAATCTTTTGCAGTTCATCGCTGCTATAGTTCACCAATCCTCTAGCGATTTCGTTACCCTGACTGTCGCATAATTGCACAGCTTCTTGAGTGTCAAACTGACCTTCTACTATTTTTATACCAGCCGCTAACAACGATTTTCCACTTTGAGAAATTGCCGCGATCGCACCTTCATCTAAATACAATTTACCAGCAGGCACAAGCCCATAAGCTATCCACCGTTTGCGGGCACTCGTTGGTTCTGGTTGCGGTGTAAAGTGAGTCCCAATTAACTCACCTTGTAATATTTTTTCTATATTTCTGGGATATTTTCCCTGAGTAATTACGGTACGAACACCCGCAGTAGTAGCAATTCGGGCTGCGGAAATTTTTGTTACCATCCCCCCAGTACCCCATTGAGAACCTTGAGTACCTGTTTGCACTTGTAGTTTATTTAATTCTTCGATGCTATCAACTAAAGCGATCGCTTTCGCATCCGGTACAGAACGGGGATCGGCAGTATAAAGGCGATCGACATCAGTTAGCAAAAATAACCAATCTGCTTTAACTAAACTCGCAACTAGAGCCGATAACGTGTCATTATCACCAAATTTCAATTCTTCTACGGCTACGGTGTCATTCTCATTCACCACCGGAATTACTTTTAATTCCAGTAATTCGTTGAAGGTGTTGAGGATATTCAGATAACGGCTACGCTGTACCAAATCGCTGCGAGTCAGCAAAACTTGAGCGATTGGCTGTTGCAAAGTAGTAAATAAATCATCGTAGACACGCATTAATCTACCTTGTCCAACTGCGGCTACAGCTTGTTTGAGAGCGATCGCTTTCGGACGTTCTGTTAAACCCAACCGCGCACAACCCACCCCCACAGCACCAGAGGAAACCAAAATTACCCGATGTCCTTCACGACGCAACTGTGAAAGAGTTTCTGCCACACTTGCAATGGTGGAAAGCGCTAATAATCCGGTTTCTGGTTGGGTGAGACTCGAAGTTCCGATTTTGACGACAATTGTTAGAGGCATCTTGAGATTTGAGATTTGAGATTTGAGATTTTGGATTGGGCTTTGCTCCCATCCTTTAGATGAATCGTAGAGACGTTACAAAAGTAACGTCTCTACAATACGTCAAATTTATCGACGTTGATTGTAAAATCATCCTGCTTTCTCTGCAACGCCTTGGATTGAATCTAAAATCTAAAATCCAAAATTGTAAAGCGCCATCCCTTCTATAAGTGAAGGATTGACGCTTTACAAATATACTTATTTTGTATGGACAAGGATCTATATTTGGCTGATCCCGTGTTATTAATACTTATAATCTCTGATTTTTACAGCGATCCCCGCTTTCTTAATTATTTCTTTAGATTTACTTTCCTGACGATTCATTAATCTTTGTGACGCTTTGTAACTCTTTGTTTTTTGGGAGTAATAGAGGCTCCTAAGATTTCCGAGACTAAAACTTCAAAGTTGCGTATGGGATGCGATCGCAAGACGGCATCTGGATGGATAATTGGTTCAACTAGAATGGTGAACATGCCTAAGCGATTACCTGCTAACACATCTGTGAACAAGCGATCGCCTACCATTGCCACTTGCTGCACTGGTAAATTCATCTCCCTGAGTGCAGCTCTAATCTTGCGTCGCGAGGGTTTGGCAGCGCCCAGATAGTAAGGTAAATTCAGAGAACGAGCAATTCCCCCGATGCGGGCTTCACTCAAGTTATTGCTTACCAACCACAATGATGTAAAAGGACGAATTTGCGCTACCCATTCTTGCAGTTCTGGTGAGGCTGTTCCAACTCTCACAGGAACCAAAGTTTCATCTACATCCAACACCAGCCCTTTGAGTTGATATCTTTGGATAATATCTGGTGTGAGGTTCAACACTGAACCTTCCAAAATTAAATCAGGCTGTAAGAGTTTGTTCCAGGTCATAATCAAAGGTCAAGGGTCAAAGGTCAAAGGTCAAGGGTCAAAGGTCAAAGGTCAAAGGTCAAAGGTCAAAGGTCAAAGGTCAATCCAGTCTTGACTTTGGACTATTGACTATTGACTATTGACTCTTGACTCTTGACTTATAACTATTGTCGTTGTTGGCGGATTTTAGCAACAGCTGCCAAGTGTTCTTTTAGGGTGCGGGTGAACACATGAGTGCCATCGTAACGTGCTACAAAATACAAGTAATCGGTTTTTTCGGGATTTAGAGTTGCTTCTAAAGAAGCCAAACCTGGTGCAGCAATGGGTCCGGGTGGTAAACCAGGATTGAGATAAGTGTTGTAAGGAGAGGGAATTTTTACTTGCGCGAAAGTCAGTGGTTTATCTGCTGTTTGCCGGATTCCCAAACCGTATTCGACTGTGGGATCGCTTTCTAGACGCATTCCTTTTTGTAACCTAGAGGTGAAAACGCCAGCAATGCGCGATCGCTCATTAGGCACTGCTGCCTCTTTTTCTACGATACTAGCAAGAGTTACCCACTGCTTCAGGTTGAGATTAGTCTCCAAACGTTGTTTTTGATACACTGGCAAAGCAACTTGCTCAAATTGCTTCAGCATCTGTTTAACTAAAGCTTGTGCGGTGATTTTCCCGCTGGCGATTTTGTAGGTGTCTGGGTATAAAAAACCTTCTAAATTCGGTAAATCGGCGGGTATCCAGGGAAACTGCTGACGGTCAATTTGATTTGCAGCGGCAATAAAGTCTTGAGCGGGAAAAAAGCCTTTTGCTTGAAAGTAAGCTGCCATTTGCCGCAGTGACCAACCTTCGGGGATGGTGAAACTAGCTTGGACTACATCTCCAAGCCAAATTTTTTGAGCGATCGCGGATAATGGTTGTGAGGGTGACAATTCGTAGGTTCCGGCTTTGAAGTCACCTTTGGGATTTTGCCAAGCTAAATATCGTGCCCAGAAATTCCAGGCAAATTGAGAACGAATTAAACCTGCTTTTTCTAAGTTGCGTCCAATTTGCTGGGTTGCGGTTCCTGAGGGAATCTGAATTTTTAGCAATTTAGCTTGAGTTGGTTGGGTTGGTGCAGTTGCCCAACTCCACCACAAAAAAGAACGCCAAGTTGCAATTACTAAGGTTAATGGCAGCAGACCCCAAATTAATGAGCGCTGCCAAAATTTTTGCTGAACTTTCATGTTTTTTGTCATGAAATAATTTAAAATCAAAAATTATTTTAATTCTTAATTTTTAATTTTAATTATTCAACTTCATTAAACAAATGTTCTTCTAGCAATGGTTGGACTTTGCGAAACTCTTCAGGAGAGAGTAATTCAGGTGTACCGGTTGCCGAAATCCGTGCAAAAAACAGCAGTGGATCGAGGGGGGTATAAATTGCGTACTCCTGCTCTTGATAGTAGAAGCTAGCTAGAAGCTGTAATTGCTCTGGCTCTAAATCTTCGTCTTCATCTTCAATTTCTAAAGTAAAGAGTTCTGATTCTTCCACAGGGGGTAACTCACCCGCAACCGTCAGAGCGTAAGCAGTATTTTGGAGTTGCAAATTTTGCTCAGAGAGTACAGCTTGAGCCGTAGCAAAAATTTCGTCAATGGTCGCATCATCTTCTACGAGAATGGCTTCTTCTTCCTCCCCGTCACCTTGCCAAGCAAAAATTTCCACAGGTGAGTCAACAGGAAGAAGTAAAACATACTCTTGCTCATCTACAGAGAGCGAATGCTCAATGTAACATTCGAGCGATCGCTCTTTGTCATCTGTCAAAGTGATCGATCCAGCATCATGAACGTTGTCATTTTCTTCAGGAAATGGTGAGGAAAACATAGCCGAGGTGTGGAGCTTTATAATTTCCAGCCACTGTAGAAATCGCTTAACTATCAAATAGCTTTCGCGCTAATATCAAGTGCTGGCTAACAGACTTCAGAATATCACGTTAAAAGTATCAATACTCAAGGGGTGCCCTACTGCCTTGTGGAGTGCGATCGCCTAACATCCAACCATTGTTGCAAAATCAAACATGCGGCAATGCGATCAATTAAGCCTTTATTGCGGGATGGAGAGAGGTTTTGGGCTATTAACATTTGTTCTGCCTGATATGAAGTTAATCGCTCATCTACGTATTCCACAGGCAATTTAAGAGCCTTAGCCAACTTGACTGCAAATTTTTGTATTTGTCGCGCCTGAGACCCCAAAGAACCATCCATAGAATAAGGTAAACCGACTACCAGGATATTTACTTCGCGCTCATTTACGAGTTGTCGTATTTTTTCTATATCTTGTTGCAAATATTTACGTTCTATGGTACTTATGCCACTAGCAATCAAACCAGTGCGATCGCATCCTGCCACACCAATACGCTTACTACCAACATCCAAACCTAAAGCCGAGATGGGGAGAGGGGATGAGG
>CASBQC010000399.1 GCA_949127805.1 Nostocales cyanobacterium PMM_0081 | reverse complement strand
CCCCAGTCCCCAGTAAAGAGTCCCCAGTCCCCGATTCCTATTTACTTTCTATCAACTGGTTTTCTTGCCGCAGATAGGTTTGGATAAACATGTCAATTTCGCCGTTCATGATATCGCCGATCGCAGTCGTTTCTACATTGGTACGCAAATCCTTTACCATTTGGTAAGGGTGAAAGACGTAGTTACGGATTTGGTTTCCCCAAGAGGCTTCGACCATATCACCCCGAATTTCGGCAACTTCTTGGGCATGTTGCTCTTTAGCGATAATTAGCAGCTTCGCTTTCAAGCGGGCTAAAGCCTTCTCTTTATTTTGCAGTTGGCTGCGTTCTTCTGTACAACGGACGGCAAGACCGGTGGGAAGGTGAACAATTCGGACTGCTGTTTCCA
The DNA here is from genome assembly GCA_949127805.1 of Nostocales cyanobacterium PMM_0081. Classification (GTDB taxonomy): domain Bacteria; phylum Cyanobacteriota; class Cyanobacteriia; order Cyanobacteriales; family Nostocaceae; genus Hassallia. The sequence goes on along the minus strand of CASBQC010000399.1, from coordinate 11,868 downwards.
CTTTGTTGACATTTTGCCCTCCTTTACCACCAGCTCTAGATGTGGTAATTTCCAAATCCTTATCTGGAATATCTAGTTTTACGGTATTATCTATTTGCGGCATTACTTCCACCCCTGCAAAACTAGTTTGCCGTTTGCCGTTGGCATTGAAGGGTGAAATTCGCACTAAGCGATGAGTGCCTGTTTCCGATCGCAAGTAGCCGTAAGCATAGCGACCTGTAATTTCTATAGTTACTGATTTGATTCCCGCTTCATCACCTTCGGAAAGTTCGCTTGAGGTGACTTTATAACCTTGCCTTTCTGCCCAACGAGTGTACATCCGCAACAGCATTTCTGTCCAGTCTTGGGCATCTGTTCCACCAGCGCCGGCGTTAATCGTCAGGACTGCGCCTTTTTCGTCGAATTGACCGGAAAGTAACTGTTGTAACTCCCACTGGTCGAGTTCGCGATTAACCTTGGTGACAGTAGATTCGGCTTCTTGGAGTAATCCCTCATCGGTTTCTAATTCCAAAAGCTCAAAAACTGCTTTGGTATCTTCTAGGCTGGCTTGCCACTGATGATACTGGGATAAATGTACTTTCAGGTTGTCGAGTTCTTGTAAAGTTTCTTGAGCTTGGGTTTGGTCTTCCCAAAATTCCGGCTGTGCGGATATTTGTTCTAAATCTTGAATTTTAGCAGACAGTGCAGGGATGTCAAAGATAGTCCTGAGTTTTACCCAGGCGATTAGATAACGTTTCGATTTCGCGTTTGAGTTCTAAAACTTCCATAGGCTTGTGTGAAAACAGAGGGTTTTATATTTTAGGCGATCGCTCTATATTCTATTGATTTTAACTATAGTTGACCACACAATCACTCAAGCGTTGCTCCCATGATAAATCAAAAGCGCTGTTTCCCGATTCTTTATGCTTCATTTTTCGGGTGAATGCGATCGCTTTCTCTGATAACTTCATCTGGTGGGATTGCAGATTTTTTTTGATAAAAAAGTTATAATTTGCTCAAAAAACACTCTTTGTTAAGCATGATATTTTGGGGAAATCACACTGGTCAACCAATGCCTTATAGAGGCTGGAACGTGGTTATAGGTCAGAGGCACAATAACACAAAAGCTAAATTTGACGCCTCTATCAACAAGCTACTTAAGTGGCTGCAAGAGTATACAGAGGTAGATACTGTAACGCTCCTGCTTCCTGTGGAAAATCAACAGCATCTGGCTGTATACGCCACTTTGGGACTAGAGGAGGAGATTGTACAAGAGATCCGTATCCCCATTGGGGAAGGAATTGCTGGTCGCATCGCTCTTAGTAGACAGCCGATGATAATTGATGATATGTCGGCGGTGGACGTGTTTAGTCCAATTCTCCGTCAGAAAGGTTTGCGATCGCTTGTTGGTATCCCAATACCAATCAATGAACAATCCGTTGGGGTTCTACACGTTGGTAAGTTTGATTCTCATAGCTTTAACGAACGTGATTTAGAGCAACTGGAATTAATTGCACATCGCCTGAAGTTGATGATTGGGGATGGAAATGTGTTGAATTGGGAGTGCGATCGGCATCACAAATACAGTAAAATTATATCCTACGTCAATATTATGCATCTGGACTTTTTGCTTAATTTATCTGCCTTGAAAAAGGAAATTCTTCAATTAAAAAGCCTGCTCAAAACTTTCTATAGTTCATCTATCCAGAGATACATTTATGTATTTAGCGCCATCCTATCACAAGTAGATTAATATTTTTATCATTTGTATTAGTCTTGGTAAATAGTTTTCTTAATTATCATTACAGACGTAATTATAAATAAAAGACATCTCCAAGAATGTAGAGACTACCAAGTGCTACGTCTCTACAAATACTACGTCTCTACAAAGGTTCTGAATAACGCATATTTAAATTCGGTCGATGTCTAAACGGTTACAAAAAAAGTCTTATTTGACTATTGCCAGATAATTGAAACTTTTGATCATGTAATTGCTTCAATATGAACAGTCAGCTTATTTTGGAGTTATCAAACAATGAATACAAAACAATCTGCTTCAAGATGGATGCGATTAAAAGAACTTTTAGTTACGACTTTACTAGGATGGATTCCGTCAATTGCTCTTGGTTCCAAGTTAAGAAATGTATTGTATCGTACTATTTTTGCCCGGATTGGTAGCTCAGTTTACATTCAAAACGGCGTTGAATTTCTTAACACTTCTTCCATAGAAATAAGCGATGGAGTACATCTTTTTAAGAATGTTCGTTTAAATGCAAAAGGACATGAAAAGAATAAAATTTATCTTGGAAAGCAAGTAGCTTTGGAGCGTGGGGTTGAAGTTGGAGCGTTAGACAACACTGATATTCATATTGATGAAAATACATATATCGCTCCTTATGTTTGTATTGCTGGTCCTGGCAACATTAAAATTGGTAAGCACTGTATGATTGCATCTCACTCAGGGATATATGCTAACAATCATAATTTTGCCGACCTGAATGTGTTAATTAGAGAACAAGGTGTCACTCGCAAGGGAATTATTATAGAGGATAACTGTTGGCTTGGGCATGGAGTGACAGTATTAGATGGAGTTACCATCGGTGAAGGAAGTGTGATTGGTGCAGGATCAGTTGTTAGCAAAGATATCCCTCCGTTCTCAGTTGCAGTGGGTGTGCCGGCAAAAGTGATCCGCGATCGCCAAGAAAAAAAACTAGATAATAATGACAGTAAACTTGACATTCAGCTAAGTGCAACTCTAGCTGAAATTAAGAAGACTGCTGAATTAAGTTATATCCAGACAGTAAACGATACTGTATTTCCTAATTTTGTTCTGGAAAATCTGCTTGGAGTGCTGCTTGACTGCATCCGTCAAGTAATGAATGCGGATACAATTACGATTTTATTGCCCACTCATAGCGGGCAGCAATTGGCTGTATGCGCCAGCGTCGGTCTTGAAGAGGAAATTGTAGAATCCGTGCGAATTCCGATTGGGCAAGGCTTTGCAGGTCGTATAGCCGCAAGTGGTGAGCAAATGATTGTAGACGATTTGTCTAAGATCGAAGTTGTAAGTCCGATTTTGCGATCGGCAGGGATTCAATCAATGATAGGTGTCCCTTTACTGCTTAAAGACAAAGCGATCGGTGTTTTCCATGTTGGCACATATCGTCACTGTGAATTCACCAAAGATGATGTACAGCGACTGCAACTTATTGGCGATCGCATTGGATCGGCAATTGAACCGTTTGTTACAGAATCTGAGCAAGCAAATTTATCTACCTCCGAAGTCAGTTGCAATTCCTGGGTTTGAAGATGCATTGTTAGATTTGAGGAGGATTTTTCCTACTTTGTGATGAGGGTTAGAATGCGATCGCACGAACTAAAATTTCAAGTCAGGCGATCGGACTTTTCAAAACTTCAATCAATTATTTTAAAAGTCAGTTCCCGCAAGAACTGACCAAAATTTTATAAGGCTATGCTACACCATAACCTGTATATTCTCTTGCATAGACCGGCTGTAAGCCCAATATAATATCTTGTTTTGATATACCCATTACTACTAACTCTTCAGCAATCAACCGGTCTGTTTGGTTGCGTTGAATCCAGATTTTGCCGTCTTTAATGTCCAAATGCATAATGCAATTGTAAATACGGCGATGTTTATCCCATCCTAAATCAACAATTTGATAATGGTCGTGTTCTGTATCAAAAATCGTTTGTACTTCAATTTCACCGTTTATCGGTGTACATTTGCTGTATTCGGTCAATAGTTCTTTAATATACTGACGGTAAAACGTTAATTTATCCATCTGACTATTACCTCATCTAATGGGTCATATATAATTAATTTGACTTGGTATTGTCGCACTGATGCTTGGGGTAGATCGCGTTGAAAAAACGATTCATAAGCTGCAATTGGCACAGCTAAATATAAGATGCGTTCTTTTTCACTGGCTTCTAAAACTAAACGGTAATTCAAAAATTGACCCAGTGCCAAATGAAAATCAAACAATGCGGAGTCACTCAAAAAACTTTTAATTTCAACCGCAATCTTTTTTCCGGCTTTTTCAGCCGCGAACAGTTGTTCTGCACCCAAATCAATTCTAACTTCATCCTCCTCACCGAACTCAATCCTTAAGGGATCGTGTGTAATTACCCACTGTTCTTTCTGAAGACCCTTTTTAACTGCTTGATGAAATCGGTCTTTGGCGGACATTTTTTTTAAACGCTTTCTAAGCTGATTTTAAATCAGTTAGCGCGATCGCCCGAACCTAAACTTCACGCTTGTTCTTGTTAAGCGGTTTGCTTGTTGCTAGCATTCTCAATATGGCGACGTAATACTGAGTTGATGAGTGTTTTGTATTCTCCACTCTGTGCTTGAAACCAAGCTATGACATCTGGATCGAGTTGAACTAAATTCTGTGCTTGAGCAGATGGGACTCTTAACACCGCTTTCTCAAAAAAATCGTCCGTCAGTGGTGGAATATCAGAGTAGTCAATATCATCATCTGACATTGATTCTAATGCTGTCCAATTAGTACGAGAGGTATTTTTCAAATCGTTGTCGTTCATATCGATAGATAACAGAGAAAAAATAAGGGTGAAAATATTCAACACCAAAAAAAACTACTGGGTCTAGTCTCCACTTAACGTAACGCCTAGCTAACAGAGAAACTATCAGCTAATTGTCACATAAACACGGAAACCAGACCCAGTATAAAATTTTAGGTATTTCTAGTTGAAATTCTAGCGTCTACCACGAGATGGCACGAGGCTGAGAAAATCGCCCAGGTCAAAAGTAGAAATCTTTTGAGCGTAATTCCCAGAAGTATCGATAGAGGCTGCCATATCCGCAAATTTGCCTGGGTCGCCTTCTGCCAATCGGCGTTCTTTGGACTTGCGGCTGTAGTATTTGTCCAAGGTGAAACGCCAGTCTGTTTTAACAGTGCCTTCTCTTTCTTGGAAGTCTTCACCGTAGCGAGGAGTTACCAAGTTGTAGGGGCGTCCTTCCATGCGCTTGCGTTGGTAAGGTACGGTGGTCTCACCAAATGCGCTGGTGTATTCTTCGCTGTCAACTAAGGCATCAACAAAGCCGCCAAAGCCTTTGGTGCCAATCACAATTGACCAAGCGATTTCTTCTTGTTTGTTGTAAGAAGAACGACCCAAAAAGCGCTTGAGGCAAATATCTACTAAGCGGTAGTTGTTGTTAACTGAGACAACCAAACGGTAGAAAGCCTCTGATTTGGCTAAACCACGGATGAAGTCGCGTACAGTTAGCGAGCCATTTTTAAGCTGAGATTCCAAATTTTTCTGACGGTTAAAGCTAAGAACCTCATGTTCGCTGAAAACTTGGCGATAGCCCGCCCAAATGATATTTTGCATGTCAGTAGCATCGCTGACATCTTCTAGTCTGTAGATGTATGGTGTATCTTCATCTAAATCAGCTTTGCCAAAGCTTTTGACTCGGTGATTTTGACTGCTGGGTTTGTATTGAAGTAATGGCAGTGCCATGCTGCAATCTTCCTCGTAATTTATTAATGAATTAAACGTCAATGCAAGAGAAACTGAAAACTGAAAGAGGCTTGATTGTTCAAAATCCTCATTCTTTGTTTATTGTCTCCCATTTGGATTTTAGATTGAATCTAAAATCTCAAATCGATTTACCGCAGGGGAAAACTAGCGCTGGGACTAACAGAAACGGGAATACCTTTGGACAAGGTATTTTTCGTCATGTCGGGAATTTCGATATTGGCAGTGCTAATTGGTGCAATCTTAACTGTCGTAATCTGAATTCCACTTGCCATTTCTAGGAAGTTACTGATATCGCCAGACTTGTAACGCTCACTTTCTTCCTTATCGCGCCAATAATTACCGTAGCGGGGTGTCACTAGGTTAAAGGGTCTGTCTTTGAAGCGGCGCCGTTGATAGGGAACTGTATTCTCGCCAAAGTTGGTTTGATACTCTTCGCTATCTAGCAATACATCAACAAAACCACCCCAACCGAGGGTTGCTATCTTGATTGACCAAGCGATTTCTTCGTCTTTATTATAAGACGTGCGACCCAAAAGTCTTTTGAGACAAACTTCGACGATGCGGTAGTTAGAGTTTGTCTCTACCACTAAACGCCGAAACGCTTCTGACTTTGCCAAACCGCGAATGAAGTCGCGCACGGTAATTGCGCGGTTCTTTAACTGAGATTCGAGGTTTTTCTGGCGGTGAAATTCCAGGGTTTCGTGTTCGCTGAAAATCTGCCGATAAGTAGCCCAAATTAATTCTTGGATTTCGCCATCAGAAGCACTGTTTTCTATGCGGTAAGTTCTGGGGGTGTCTTCGTTACCGACCTCGTAACCGGCTACGCGCTGGTTTTGAGAACTGGGTTTGTATTGTAGTAAAGGGATTGACATAGTTAATAAGTGTTGAGTTATGAGTTATTCCTTCATGAGTTATGAGTCATAAGTTGTTAATTCCTAACTTTTCACTCCTAACTCTTAACTCGAAGTCAGGTTGTCTTGTTTGCTGGGATGTAACGATAAGGCAAAGCAACTTCCGTAGGTTTGACGGTAGCTTGTGTAACTTGTTTTGACATCTCAGGCAGTTCGATGTTTGAGATGTAATTTCTAGCGCGATCGCTCGAACGCTGGTAATCCATCCCGCCTGGTGATATACTCGCAGCCATTGACAAGAATGTGTCAGGAATTGCTTGACGAACTCCGCGTTGTACAGATTCTCCTGTGCGTACCGCTTGATAAAAGGAACGACCTTCTAAGTATTGTCCCAATAGGCGATTGCGGTAATCTGAACCGTAGCGGGGGTTAACTAAGTTGAAGGGTCTATCTTTAAAGCGGCGGCGTTGGAAGGGTACAATGTCGTTGCCAAAGTTATTTAAATACTCTTCTGAGTCCAGCAAGGTGTCGATAAAACCGTGCAAGCCTTTGGTAGCAATTACAATTGACCAAGCAATTTCTTCGTCTTTGCCGTAGCTAGCACGTCCTAAAAACCGCTTTAAGCTGATGTCAACTAAGCGGTAGTTAGAGTTGGTTTCTCCGACTAGTTGCCAATAAACGTCACTTTTACCCAATCCGCGAATCAAATCCCGAACGGTAATTGCCCGATTTCGCAACTGAGATTCTAAAAAGGGTTGGCGATGTCTTTTTAAAATTAAGTGTTCGCTGAATATTTGCCGATATGCTGCCCAAATTATGGCATCAATATCCGCATCTTCAGAGGTTGGTGTCAAGCGATAAGGTTGTGGGGTGTCTTCGCTAGGTACTTCGTATCCTTCAACACGCTGGTTTTGCGAGTTGGGAGTATATTCAAGTAGTGGGATTGACATCTTGACTTTTCCCTTGTTTTATGATATAAATCCATGACACGATAAATCGCGTCTCTACATTGCTAATTGCGCTAGTTGTACGCGGGCGCGGACTGCTTTCTGGGCATCGTTGAAAAGCATTTCTTTGAATCTAGCCTGAATTGGTTGTTGCAAATCAGGAATTTTCGCCAATGCTTGCAACCCGACGACGGCGGCATAACGAATTGACCAGTCTGAGTCAATAGAAATACTGAGTAATGTTTCCAAACATCGAGACAGGGCAGATGCACGTTCGGAATCGTCCAATTTCTGCCAGTGTAAGTTTCCTAGCCCTTTGGCAGCGGCGCGGCGGACACTTGGGGCAAAGTCGGTGGCAGCGGCAGTGAGTAATATTTCTATGGCGCGGGGGTCCGCGATCGCACTTAAGGCACGAATCGAGTAAGCCCGTGCGCCATAGTTATAATCATCAATTTGCTGCATCAACTGTGGCACTGCCACTGAGCCAAATTCCACTAGTCCGGCAACTGCGGCTACTGCTGCGGTTGGGTTGTTATAGCCAAATACAGCAATTAAGGTAGAAATTGCGGCTTCATCTTTGGCGGCTACCAACTTTTGCACTGCTGCCACCATCAAGGCTGGTGAATCAGCCGACTCGACGGCGCTAATTAGTTCTTTTGTCATTGGTCATAAGTCAGGAGTGAGGAGTTATAAGTTATGAGTCAGGAGTTAAAACTTATAACTCCTCACTCATTTACAACAGCGCATCCATCAGGTTCATTACCCGGATGGTATCCTCCTTTATGGAAAGAGCATCTGATGATGAAAGTTGATGCTCTAACAATCCTTTGAGAGCGATGAGTTTGAAGCTATTTTCTACCTTGGCATTCGCGATCGCATCTGCTGCTGCTATATACCCAATTGCACCCAAATCACTTAAGGCAACGCGGCGCAATTTCAGATCGTCGCTATCCAACACGAGAACTAAGCGATCGCCATAACTGGGATCTTGTGTCAGTTGGTACATTGCTCTGGCTGCGGCACATTGCACTCGTGGTACTGGATGCTCTACAAACGGTTCAATTAGGGGAATAGCCTCTTTTGTCCCAATCGCTCCCAACGCTTCTAGCACCGCTTCGTAGGGTTCGATCAAGTGTGGGCGTCCGGGTACTTGGACGGCTGCTTGAACACCCCCGGATAGCAGTGAAATCAAGGAAGAAGCGGCAACTGGATCGCGCAGCATTTCCAGAGACTGGGCTGCGGCTTCGCGCACGTAGAAATCGGAGCTTTCCAAGCACTTAATTAAACTTGGTACTGCTTGTCTATCGCCTAATTTCCCCAGCGCTCTTGCGGCATTGCGTCGCAGAGGATAACCTCCGAGTTCTGTTCTGTCGGCTTCATCCTCTAACGCCGCAATTAGACCATTTACAGCAGCTTTGGAATTAACGCGGAATTTGCCCAGCCACCAAGCAGCGTAATAGCGAAGACCTGTATCTGGTGATGTCAGATTAGCGATCGCTTGCTCTTCATTTAGGGGTGGTGCGTTTTCTGGTATATATTCTTCCGCGTCATTTTCTATCATTGCCAGGAGTATTAGTTATGCCCTTCAGATTCGCTATCAGGCTTAAGTGCTGATTCAGCAGTCAATGGCTCAATTTTGACAATTGTGCCACCCATGCGGGTAATCCGCTGCATTTCTTCGTTCATCCGGTTGTATGGCACTGTGACATACACGCTGCCACTGTTACGGATTTCATAGTTATTTTTGTCGTTTTCAGAGTTTTGTCGCAACCCTGTGACTTCGTAACGGAACATCCGGCTACTAGCGCTAGAAATTCCACCTGTACCAACTGTGGTTTGACCGAACATATGAATTAATTTCTCCTTTAGTATGAATTAGGAGTTAGGAATTAGGAGTTAGGAGGTGCGGAATTTATCACTTCACTACTCATCACTCCTAACTCATCACTCCTAACTTTATTAAGCTGGTGACACGCTGACGATTTTGCCGCCTTGCTTTTGAATTTGCTGCATCTTTTCGGAAAGCCGTTCGTAGGGTACGACGATGGCGTAGCTGCTGCGACGCACGCGGGGATACCCAGGATTTAGCTGTCCGGTTACTTCGATGCGGTAAACGCGATCGCCTACCCCAACTGTGTTACCCATATTTCTTCTGGGTGTTACATCCGCAGTTGCGCGATAATTCCAGTTATCGTTGCTACCAGATGGTCCGACAATTGAGGAAGCGCTATTATTGCCTAATTCCCGTGCCAGACGAGATTTTGTTCCTTCTACTTGCGAGGTATCGCTGTTGGCATAACCTCGGTATAACCTAAACATCCGGTTGAAACCGACGGTTTTTTGCCCTGGTTGAGTGGCAAAGCCGCGATAATAAGGCACAACATTGTCGCCGAAGTTTGTTTGATATTCAGCAGAATCAATGTATGAGTCTATTTCCGCGTCGTATCCTTGGTTTTCGTAAATGTCCAAGTGATAAACCACTTCTGACTCATCATAGGGAGCGCGACCCAACAAATGCTTGTAGTTGAGTTCGATTACCCTGGTTTGGAAACTATTGTAGAAAAACTTATTTTTGTAAAGTTCTGATTTGGCAACGCTACGCACAAACTCGCGCACTGTCAGGTTGCCATCCCGCAAAAGTGATTCTGCACTTTTGAGGCGTTCTGATGCCATCAAATAGTCATTACCCAAGACTTGCCGATACACGGCACGAATCACTGCTTCGATGTCTTCTTTTGTGGCATAGGGACGCAGTTCAACTCGTACTGCTTCGCTAAAAGCTTCTGTTCCTAGCCTGGATGCTGCTGCTGTAATCGCCATTTTATATTTCCCCCTTATCGAAAGCACTTACTCGGCTGCTGTTGCTGCGTGTGCGTGATAAATATTTTTTATCTATTCCCAGATAAAACGATGCCCGGAGCGAGATCCAACTGCTAGGTGATTTCATCCAGCACTTGCATCCCTCTCCGGGCCCGATCGCTATCTAGCTGAGAGCGTTGATTGCGTAATCAATGTAGGTGTTGGCTTCGTTACCTGCTTGACCAGATAAACCGTGGCTGTTTTTGATGTTCTTCAAAGCTTCTACATACCAGCTGTTAGACAACTCGAAGGAGCGGTTGATTTCATCCAAACCAGCAATTAAGTATTCATCCATTGGACCTGTGCCACCAGCTACCAAACAGTAGGTAACCATCCGTAGGTAGTGACCGATGTCACGGGCGCACTTGGATTTGCCACGTGAATCAGCGGCGAATTGAGGACCGCTCATTTGGGTGGTGTAGGGGTACTTTTGATAAACAGCTTGAGCTGCACCATCAATTAAGCGTTGAGCGTTGGAGGTCAAACCACGAGCTGCTTCCATGCTGGCAGCAGCGCGTTCAAAACGACCGTTAACGGCTTGAAGTTCGGTGTTGCCTAGGAAACGTCCTTGGGTATCAGCAGCTGCGATCGCTTCGGTAATTGGTGTTTTCATGATGTATAATCTCCTTCTTTTTTCGTAGCTTTTGCCTATCAACCTAAATCTTTAGGCTTTTCAAAGTTTTTAATTAAGCAACCGCAGCTGCTGCGCGATCGAAGTAGCTAGCCAATTCAGACATCAATTGGCTGCAATCGCCTTTGGTGATACCGTTAGGATCGTTAGCAATCTTGACGGCAGAATCTTTCATCTTTTGAACGCCAACTGCCACTGAAGAACCAGGTGTACCCAAAGCTTGGTAGGTTTCACGCAAGCCGTTCAAGCAGCGGTCATCTAACACGCTTGCATCACCAGCCATCATGGCGTAGGTTACATAGCGTAAGATGATTTCCATGTCGCGGAGGCAAGCAGCCATGCGACGGTTGGTGTAAGCGTTACCACCAGGAGCAATCAATTGGGGCTGTTCTTCAAACAAAGAACGAGCCGCGTTGGTAACGATTGAGGAAGCATTGCTGGTGATGCGGTTGACGGTATCCAAACGGGAGTTGCCGTCTTTAACCATTTTGGTGAGAGCATCGAGTTGCTCGCTGCTTAGGAATTCTCCACGAGAATCAGCTTGAGCAACTACCTTTGCAAATGCGTCTAACATGGACTCTTTTCTCCTAATTCCTTAGTTGAGTGCTGGCTTGATTAAAACTGGGAATGTTTTATCAATGCGGAACTGCTAAACAACAGACTCTAATAAAACTGTCTCTCAACTCCTCTCACATTCCCCTTTCACTGTCGGAAAGAAAAATTATGAGAAACTGGGGTGATTTTATGAGAAACCGACAACCTTTATGAATTGATTGCCTTGTTTAACTTTTGTCTGTTCTTTAACCCCTCCAGCTTATGTTTATACAACGCCATAGATCCATTATTTGTTACAAATTGTGAATAAATAAGTTAGAGGGATAAGAAAAGCCCCAAATCCTTTACATACAAGGGCTACGCCTGAGAAAAACCCAGATTCTATGTAACCAAACTTAATAATTTGTGGATGTTTAGGCAAAACATTACTGTTTTAATATTTTCTTAATTTTTTCGCCAAGCCTTACGATACACATATTACAGTCTCATATAGTCTTCACAGAGGAAGGGCAGATTT
>CASBQC010000398.1 GCA_949127805.1 Nostocales cyanobacterium PMM_0081 | reverse complement strand
GAACTGGGCGTGACAGCAGAATTTGCAACGTTGCAACATCTCACCTTTATTATCAGCTTGGGTAACACTGCAAAGGATATTGAGCAATTGGTCCAAGCTTTCACCACTCTTGCTCATAACAAAAACAAAAAAGACTTGAAATTGCCTAAGCTTGTATGGGATAATTTTATTACTGTGGGTAATTCTGTGCGTATGTCGCCTAGAGAAGCTTTTTTTGCTGAAAGTGAAACATTACCCATCCAAGAAACTACAGAAAGGATTTGTGCCGAAATTGTCTGTCCTTATCCTCCGGGAATTCCTGTGTTAATGCCGGGAGAAGTTATTAGCCAAACGGCTTTAGAATACTTGCAACAGATTCAGCTAATAGGTGGATTTCTCAGCGGTTGTGCGGATGCTAGTCTAAATACACTTAAGGTTGTCAAGACTAAAGCTTATTGACCAAATAATTATTAATTCATAATTCATAATTCATAATTAAAAAAAAATGGGTACTACGAACACTGAATCAAATATTCAGTGGTCTACAATCACTGGTGGGTACTACGAACTAGAAGTGAAATTATGAATTATTAATTATAAATTATGAATTATTTTGACATTACTTGCGGTTAAGGAATCAGCATAGGTTTATTTAAGGAACTAGGTATCAAACCTTCACGGTACATTTCCCAAGCGAGGGAGGTGTGAACTATTTTATCTAAGTCGTTGTACTTTGGTTTCCAACCTAGTACTTTAGATATTTTATCTGCACAAGCTGTGACGCAAGCTGGATCGCCAGGACGACGGTCTGTTTCGATAACGGGAAAATCCACCCCAGAAATTGCCTTTACCCGTTCAATAACTTGTCGCACGCTATAACCTTGTCCGTAACCGCAGTTGAGAATTTGGCTTTTGCCATTTTCTTCCAGGTAGCGCAAAGCATCTAAGTGTGCTGTCGCTAAGTCTTCAACGTGGATATAGTCACGAATTCCGGTGCCATCTGGTGTGGGAAAATCAGTGCCATAAATTTGCATTGCTGACTTGCGCTTGAGTGCTGCATTACAAGCAGCTGCAATCAGATGAGTTGCATTCGGTGATATTTGTCCTAATCGTCCCCCAGGCTCTGCACCTGCGACATTGAAATAGCGTAGAATTACGTACCGGAGTGAAGATGCCGCTGCATAGTCCTGAATCAGCCATTCGCTCATCAGCTTTGAGCGTCCGTAGGGGTTAATCGGAGAAGTTAAAGTAGACTCAGTAACGGGGTTTTCTCCTACTTCTCCATAAACTGCTGCTGTACTGGAAAAAATAATCTGGTTGACATTCATGACACTACAACAACGCAGCAAGTTTAAAGTGTTGCGGGTGTTGTTGGCGTAGTAGTCGAGGGGACGAGCAACCGATTCGGGTACACTTAGACTAGCGGCAAAGTGCAACACTGCACTAAATTGATGCTTGGCAAAGACTTGATAAAGATGCTCGGTGTCTGCTAAATCACCGATAATCAATTCACCGTGCAATACAGATGTCGGGGAACCTGTAGAACAATTATCGTAAACTACGACATCGTAGCCAACTTCTCCCAGTTGACGCACCACATGAGAACCGATGTAACCAGCACCCCCAGTTACTAATACTTTGTTTTTCATCTGCCTTTACCTAAAAAAATAACTCGAATGGTTTTGAAGGCGATCGCCAAATCTAACCAAAAGGAATAATTCTTAATGTAATATATCGTAAGCGAGCTTTTCGTAAGCATCCTCAACCGACGCACCGTAAGGATACATTACTTGTGCCCAACCTGTAATCCCCGGTTTGACTAGATAACGCACTTCATAATAGGGAATCGCTTCTTTGAGTTTGACATCAAATTCTGGTCTTTACAGATATGTCTCGCATGCCGTCGTTCTGTATAGGTTTTTCGGAGCGGTTAAATATTTATTTTGATTGAAACTCAAAAGTAGACTGCTAGTACTACCTGCTGCAAAACCAGTAATGAAAATTATAAATTTCCGTCGCCTTATCATAATATAAAGTTTTTAAGTTTATAGTAATCTATAGACATAGGAGTGGAAATGAACTATGCGTTGCCCGAAACCCTTGTAGAGACGTAGCAATGCTACGTCTCTACATTCTTTTTCGGAGATGTCTAATATTAAAGCTGACGGGGTGAGACAACTTGCTCCCGATGCAGACATACTTCGTAGCTGTTACCTCAATACGGTTCGGTTAAGGTGCATAGTCCTTGAAGATCCCCGATTATCCCCCTTAAAAAGGGGGAAATAGAGCCATTTTTAGCCCCCCTTAAAAAGGGGGGGATCGAGTCTTATCCGAACCGTATTGGCTGTTAGCTCACTCATTAGAGACACTACTCTTAAAATGATGAAATATTCAGGGCAAATGCATCTCAAAATGAATGATGTGCTGGGTGTGCGATCGCCAAAAATTACATATTTTTTTTATAAAGCAAGTAGGAGTGCGGCTAGAGAATAAATTATTTTTGCAGGATTTTATTCTCTAACTCCCTTGGGCTGAACCAGGACAAAAATGGACAGCCTTCATCCGAAAATGTCGTGGGGGATCGAGGATCTAGTAAACAAGGCTGTCCATTTTTGTCTACTTTTTGTGAAACCCTCCGTTTTTTGTCTTTGTTTACTTAGCGATAAGCTTGCAAAATTTCTTCATCCACAGAAAAATCGACATCAACTTTATCTTGCCCAGAAACAAAATAATCATTCTCCAAAGAATCTTGTAGCCCAGAAATCAAATCATATTCAGGCTGCCAATTTAATTCTGCCATCGCTTTATTCACCGAAGCAAAGAAATGCTGCACCCGCATCGGGAAAGCTTTGCGCTTGCCAAAATCAAACTTTTTCGGGTCGTAATGAACGATTTTTAGATTTTCCGGTGATTTACCGACGGCAACAGCACAAGCACGAGCTAAACCATCAAAAGTGACAAAGCGATCGCCTGACACATTATAAATTTGCCCTATGGCTTGTTTATTACCTACAATCTTAGTCATTGCCTTTGCCAAGTCTTTCACATGACCAAATTGGGTGATGTGCATTCCGTTACCGGGGATGGGAATCGGGCGATCGCGCACAATTCTATCAAAAAACCAACTTTCCAACTCGTTATAATTACTCGGACCATAAATGTAAGTTGGACGAATCGACGTAAAAGGCAATCCTGATTGTGTCAGAAATGCTTCTGTTTCGTGCTTCCCTTTGTGACGACTCTTTGGATCTACCGCATCTCCTTCTACATGAGGCATTTGGTCAGATTTAAGATACACCCCAGCCGAACTCATATAAACAAAATGTTGCACTCTGCCTTGAAAAATTTCCGCCAGTGGTTGAGTGTCAGTAAGTTCCCGTCCGTTGTTGTCAAAAATGACATCGAAACTTTCTTGTGATAACTTTTCTTTAAGCAGTGTCGCGTCAGTGCGATCGCCTGTAATTTGTTCTACTTGTTCGGGTACCCGACGATTGCCACGATTAAACAGTACCACTAAATGTCCGGATTCCACCAGCATCTTCGTTAGGTAGACACCAATGAACCGAGTACCACCCATAATTAAAATTCGCATAAATTTCCCAATTTATCTCAGTAGTAAGGGCGTTTGGGCGTTTGAGTTAATGCTTTTAATCCCAATCCCCCGTTTTTGTGGTTATCAGGTTCTAGTCCAAGCGCCTATAGCCCCCAGTCCAAGCGTCTAAGCTCAAGATCGTCCCTAATTTGAGGTTATCAGGTTGCGGCTCACTACGAAGGAAACTCTTTCATCAGAATTACGTCTTTTGATAAAAGTGGGGTACTTCCCATTAATTAATTAAAACCATAAGTTTTTAGTTAACTTTATAACTTCCCAAGCGTGTTTTCTACCAATTACAGTTAGCAGTGCCCTTAAAATATGCTTTAGTTCATGAATGGCTTACACCCAAAGCCACAGGAGGTTCAGAACTCGTTGTGCAGGAGATTCTGAATCACATTGATGCTGACTTGTATGCCCTCATCGACTTTGAATCTACTAATCCTGAAAGTTATTTATACAAGCGTCAAATTGGCACAACGTTTGTTCAGCACTTTCCTTTTGCCTGCGATGGTGTTCAAAAATACTTGCCATTTTTGCCCCTGGCAATTGAACAATTAGATTTACGGGATTATGACATAATTTTGTCTTCATCCCACGCCGTTGCCAAAGGCATTCTGACTACTCCCGAACAGTTGCATATTTGCTACTGCCATAGTCCCATGCGTTATGCCTGGGACTTGACTTTTGATTATCTAAAAGCAAGTAAGCTAGGGAATGGTTTACCAGGGTGGGCAACGC
Organism: Nostocales cyanobacterium PMM_0081; assembly: GCA_949127805.1. Taxonomy (GTDB): domain Bacteria; phylum Cyanobacteriota; class Cyanobacteriia; order Cyanobacteriales; family Nostocaceae; genus Hassallia. The sequence continues at coordinate 7,484 of CASBQC010000398.1, read as the reverse complement.
GGTATTTACTGCATCGTTTGCGCTTTTGGGATGTATTAACGGCAAATCGTGTTGATTATTTTATTGCTAACTCGAAGCATACAGCTCGTCGTATTTGGCGCTGCTATCGACGAGAAGCAAAGGTAATTTATCCACCTGTGAATATTGAAGGTTTGCCATTTTTTTCTCAGAAAGAGGATTTTTACCTAATAGTTTCCCGGTTAGTAAGTTACAAACAAGTATCTTTAATTGTCCGAGCTTTTAATCAACTGCAACGACCTCTAGTAGTAATTGGTACAGGACCAGAAATGAAAAAAATTCAGGAAATAGCGGATTCTCATATACAAATACTGGGGTGGCAACCAGATGATGTAGTAAAAAAATATATGGCTAGTGCCAAAGCCTTTGTGTATGCAGCTTGTGAAGATTTTGGCATTGCCTTAGTAGAAGCACAAGCTTGTGGTACCCCAGTGATAGCTTATGGTGCAGGTGGTGCTTTAGAAACTGTGCGGGATATTCGGACTTCCCAAGTGGGTACAGGGACGGGTATATTCTTCCAAAATCAGACACAGGCTGACCTTGTAGAGGCTGTAGAAAGCTTTGAAGCTTATGAGGGTAAGTTTAATCGAGAATACGCGCGATCGCACGCTGCCCGATTTAATGTGCAAGTATTTGCAGAACGCTATCTAGATTTTATAAATACGTGCAACGAAAAAAGACTATTTTTGGAGTAATAGTCTTAATTTTTGCAATAGTTTTCTAGGCTTTTGGAAAATTACCCCCAGAAGCACCTCCGAAAGGCTTTAAGATTGGGACTATGTGTGGTGTGGATTATTAAGGAGTATGATGACTGCCCAGAGCTCACTCCTCTCCGGCAAGCGGCGAAGCCTACGGCAAGATGCTAGCGCGTCTGCGCGTACTTTCTTAAAAGGTGGTCAAAAAACAAAGACACCTAGATTTAAACCCAAAGCATTGACTTTACAAGGTTTAAACGGAAAGTTTGCCAAGCGACTGTTCGACATTTTGTTTTCGCTGTTAGTACTGATATTGTTTTCGCCTGTTTATTTGGTTTTGGCTTTACTGATTGCTTCGAGCTCGCAAGGTCCAATTTTTTATATACAGGAACGAGTCGGCAAAAACTACAAACCATTTAATTGTATTAAATTCCGAACAATGGTGAGTAATGCTGACGAAGTTCTCATGCAAATCATGGAAACATCACCTGAATTGCGACAAGAGTTTGAGACTAGCTTTAAGCTCAAACATGACCCCAGAATCACAAAAATTGGTCGATTCTTGCGAATTACCAGCTTGGACGAGTTTCCCCAATTTTGGAACGTTTTAAAAGGGGATATGAGTGTTGTTGGTCCGCGACCTTTAGTAGAAGAAGAACTGCCAAAGTACGGGTCTGCCATCGATCAAATTTTAACTATCCGACCAGGAATTACGGGATTGTGGCAAGTTTCAGGGCGCAATGACATTCCCTACCCCCGGAGAGTTCAAATAGACCTGCATTATGTCAAATTTGGCAATCTTTGGCTCGATTTATGGATCATCTTGAAAACTGTTGGTGTTGTCGTTATCCCGAAAAATAACGGTGCCTATTGATAACCTAATTGTTTCGTCAGCACAAAAGTAAATAACGGCTCAAAATGCCCAAAATCCCACGTCTGATAACCGTGGGATTTTTAATAAGTGTATATTGTTTTAATCTGTTAATTTCAACAAATATTAATTCTTGAAAAGTTAGTTGATAAATGATTGTAATCTTTTTCATATCTAGGAAAATTTTTTACTTCATTCCATCTTAACAAAAACTACATTTTCGTAAAATTCTGGTAAAGATGAAAAAATTATACAGAATAGGTCAAGTATGCTGAGTAAAAGTAAAGAGAATAACGTAACAAGACTTATGTGTAAGTACTTTTACTTAAGTTTCTGGCACAAATGCTAGCGAAATTCGTAGGTTTCCCATTGGGCAATTGAGCAATTAGCTGCTAGGTTGTATCAGTTTGACTGTATTAATTTAATCAAAAACGACAAGGGATAATTGAGCATGACCCAACAAAAGCGAGCGTTAATTACTGGTATTACTGGTCAAGATGGTTCATATCTGAGTGAATTTCTCCTAGATCAAGGTTATGAAGTTCATGGTATTATCCGTCGGACTTCTACTTTCAATACAGACCGCATCGATCACATTTATGAAGATCCTCATAAACAAGGAGTGCGCTTATTTCTTCACTACGGAGACCTGACCGACGGTACCACCCTACGCCGCATTTTAGAAGAAGTTCAGCCGATAGAAATTTACAACCTGGGCGCTCAATCCCATGTACGGGTAAGTTTTGATTCACCGGAATACACGGTGGATGCAGTTGGAATGGGAACTCTGCGCTTATTAGAAGCAATTCGCGACTATCAACATCGCACTGGTATTCAAGTGCGATTCTACCAAGCAGGTTCTTCGGAAATGTATGGTTTGGTACAAGCTGTGCCACAAAACGAAACAACACCATTTTACCCCCGTAGTCCCTATGCTTGCGCTAAACTTTATGCTCACTGGCAAACGGTGAATTATCGCGAATCTTACAACATGTTTGCTTGTAATGGCATTCTATTTAACCACGAATCGCCGAGACGCGGTGAAACATTTGTCACGCGCAAGATTACAATGGCAGTCGCCAAGATTTTTGCTGGTAAGCAGAAAAAACTTTACATGGGCAATCTTGATTCCAAGCGGGATTGGGGTTACGCCAAAGATTACGTAAAGGCAATGTGGCTGATGTTACAAAAAGATGAGCCAGATGATTATGTGATTGCCACTAATGAAACTCATACAGTACGGGAATTTTTGGATTTAGCATTTGGTTATGTGAACCTGAAATGGGAAGATTATGTTGAGTTCGACGACCGTTATCTGCGCCCATCTGAAGTAGACTTGTTAATTGGTGATTCTACCAAGGCACGGCAAAAGTTAGGCTGGGAACCATCAATAACATTTAATCAGTTGGTATCGCTGATGATGGAAGCAGATTTGCAAGCACTCGGTTGCACTTCACCGAATGGACATGGTTCGCAAATGCCTCATGATATTGCTACTGTTCGTCAAGAACTGGGTGTTCTCCACTTCTGATTAACACACCGAGAAGGAGAAAAATATGACTGCCTTAGAACTGAAAAATAAACGAATTCTCGTTACCGGTGGGGCTGGGTTTCTGGGGCGTCAGGTAATAGACCAGCTGTGTAAAGCTGGAGCCGATCGCCAGAAAATTACAATTACGCGATCGCTTGATTGCGATTTACGTATCTGGGAAAATTGCCAACGCGCAGCTGACCAACAAGACATTATTATCCACCTAGCGGCTCACGTTGGCGGTATCGGTCTAAACCGTGAAAAACCCGCAGAGTTGTTTTACGACAACTTGATGATGGGTACACAGTTGATTCACGCTGCTTACCAAGCTGGAGTAGAAAAATTTGTTTGTGTTGGCACTATTTGTGCATATCCCAAATTTACTCCAGTACCATTCAAAGAAGATGATATTTGGAATGGCTACCCAGAAGAAACCAACGCTCCCTACGGAATTGCCAAAAAAGCGCTTTTAGTTCAACTGCAAGCTTACCGTCAACAGTACAACTTTAATGGCATTTATCTTCTGCCAGTAAATTTATACGGACCTGAAGATAACTTTGACCCCAGTAGTTCCCATGTCATCCCAGCGTTAATTCGCAAAGTGCATGAGGCACAACTAAAGGGACAAAAGAAACTGCCTGTTTGGGGTGATGGTAGTCCTACCCGCGAGTTTCTTTATTCAGAAGATGCAGCGCGGGGCATTGTCATGGGCACTCAATTATATAACGACTTTGAACCGGTTAACTTGGGAACTGGTTACGAAATCTCCATCCGCGATTTGATTAATCTTATTTGCGAATTGATGGAGTTTGACGGCGAAATTGTTTGGGAAACTGACCAGCCGAATGGTCAACCTCGTCGCTGTTTGGATACCGAACGGGCGAAACAAGCCTTTGGTTTCACCGCTCAAGTAGACTTCAGGCAGGGGCTGAAGAATACCATCGAGTGGTGGCGTAAAAACGCTGCATAAATTTAAGTAGGGCATATGCCCTACTTAAATTATTAAAAATTAACAAATAAAAAAGTCGGGTAAACCATGACCTATTATGAAGACTTGTCCCCCTACGAATACATTGGAGAATACCAGCCACTGGAACAAAAATCGATTAATGTCGGTTGGCTTAGTCAGACCAAGCCGTTTTTAAAAGGTGAGACATCCCCAGAATTTAAGGCAAAGCTATTTGAGTTTTGTTTGGATGACAATGTAGTTAACCTTTGCCGTGGGTTTCATACGTGCGAGTTTTGCGATGTTGATAATAAAGAATCGTTTGAACAAACTAAAGCTCGGTACGGCAAAAAAGCTTATAGTTTGAGCATCGGTAATGGTGAAATCCGCGTAATTGGTAAATCTGTTGTCTATGCCGCCCCTACTTTGATTTACCACTACATACTAGAACACAACTACAAACCACCATACGAGTTCATTGAAGCAGTCCTTTGCGGATTTGCTCCAGGGTCGAAAGAACATGAAACATTATTGAACGAGTATAAAGTAGTTTGAGAAGAAGCATGGCTGTAATTGAAAATGGCAATAAATCACTTAGATGCTGTGTATGCCGACGAAGATAGTAGTGTTGACCCATTTTTAGTTCAACTACAAACCCGCACATTGCCATTTGTGTTAAGTCAGATTGTTGTTACACTGTGATCAGAATTCAATATTCTGCGGGTAGCTATGCGGTCAATTGAGCAACTGACAGAAGAAATCCTATCTTTGCCTAGTGCGTCGAGAGCGCTCTTGGCAGAAAAGATAGTGGAAAGCTTGGAATTTGATACTGACCCAACAATTCAAGCAGCTTGGGTTACTGAGGCACATAAGCGACGGGATCAGGTTCGCAGTGGAGATGTCCAACCGATTCCAGGAGAACAAGCTTTGGCTCAAGTAAGGCAACTGCTTGGGCAATGAAGTATGTATTTCACCCGGAAGCACTCACTGAATATACTGAAGCTGTGCAGTATTATGCAAAGCAACGTGTTGAAGTAGCGCAAGCTTTTATTGATGCTGTTGAAGATGCAATCTATCGAATAAGAGAGTCTCCAACTCGTTGGGCTGTGGTTAATGAGGACGTTCGGAGATGTTTGACTCAGAAGTTTACCTATGCAATTCTTTATACAATTGAGCAGGACTATATTTTAATTTTGGCTGTTATGTATTGCAGTCGGGAACCTGGATATTGGAAAAGCCGTAGGTAGCACAAAGTCGCCAACAACTTAACATGAGGTTAGCCTGCTTCGTTTTCAACACAATATAGCTGCAAATCTGGCTGACAATAGTCAAGTTATCTTACCAGTACATGCAGCTATTATTCTAAGATAGTGACTGTCTTCTAAAGTTTAATCAGCCTCCCAAACCCCGCAGCAAAGCTTCTACCCTCGCTACGCCATCTGAGTCATTGCGACGTTGATATAAGTCACGCGCTTTATTAAGCACATTACTCGCTTCTTTGGCTTTTCGCCGTTGCTTGAACATTGAACCCATGAACTCATAAGTTTGGGCATAATTCTTATCAATGTTAATCGCTTGGTCGTAAGCCCACATAGCTGCATCATAGTCTCCAAGACGGGATTGTGTCACACCCAATCCCAAATAAGCATTAATGTTGTTGCGGTTAAGCTGTATCGCCTTACGGTAAGCTTCCTTTGCACCAGCAGTATCTCCCAAATTTCCTTTGATATAACCTACAGCATAGAAAAAATCGCCATTGTTAGGGTCAATGCCAAGAGCACGACGGTAAGCCGCTAACGCTGCTTGGAAATTTCCTTGTATAGCGTATAAGTAGCCCATACCAGAATGAATTTTGGCATTTTTTGGCTCGATCGCTACTGCTTGTTGATAAACAGAAATCGCGCCATTGTAGTCTCCAGCCTTCACCAACCGCCGCCCATCTTCTAGCAATTGCTTTAACTCTGCGCTTCTGGCTTGGGCTACTGTTACCTGAGCCTGAGCCACAGAGGGAATTGTGGCTGTAAAACCACTCAATAAAAGAACACTTAGTAAGAATGATGTCTGCTTGTACACCGTAATTATCCTGAAATAGTTGGCAATTTTTTTCACACGAGGTGTAATTGCATGTACATTAAAACAAAAATCTTGAGTTTTGAAAACTGTATTTATTCTGTTTTCATATTTATTATTGATGCATTACAATCATCCCCTGTAGTCAGCGCCGTTGCGCTCTTTGTTTTGGCTAATACCATTTTCATTTGAAAAAGTTATATATGGTGGCTTACAACAATATCGTCATCACTATATCTAAATACTCTATTCCAAATCTAAAATCCGGTTAGAAGCATAAGCAAATGTGACGCTCAAGAGGCTAATCTATGATTTTAACTACGACCGATGTAATTCAAGGTTCTATCATTCAGTCATATTTAGGTATTGTCACGGCAGAAGTCGTCTACGGCAGCAATTTCCTACGGGATTTTTTCGCTAGCATTCGGGATATTGTTGGTGGACGCACCGGCAGCTATGAGCGCTTATTTGAGCAAGGTCAACGTAAGGCACTCCAAGAATTAGAACAGCGGGCATTGCGTTTAGGGGCAGATGCTGTTGTCGGGATTGAATTTGATACTGGCACAATTAATGTTGACCAGTCAGGTGTTTTGTTGCTAATTACCGCGACAGGTACCGCTATCAAGCTGCGTAATTAAGGAATGTCTTGATTCCCTGATGTGCAGCAATAATTTTTGTTCCCTTTTCATTTAAAAGAACTAGAAAAAGTTAGCTGCACATCCCAACTTAGCTTAAACCTATCTTCCAAAATTTCTTTGTTATTTTTAATAAAAATTTATCTACCTTAACTTACTATTTTGCGTAAATGCATTAATCTGCTTACTACGCATCATACAAAAATGTAATTAAATATTTTAATTTAGGAAAATTAACGCAGGGTGCATTAGCTGTGAGAGTACGGCATCCTATAATTTAAAGTAAGATTACGCACTTATTCACGGACGGGACGAACCACGTTCGACCGGGAGCGTCTCCCCAAAGAAGGCACGTTCACGAAGTGTCTCGTTCGCAAAGCGTCTCCGTTCGCAAAGCGTCCGGTTGGCGTTTCAGGAGCCTCTCCAAGAGTTGCCTCTCGAAGAGAAGGGAAGGAGAAGAGAAGGAATAAGAGTTTGAGAGGTCTAACAGCGTAAGTCCTATAAAGTTCTTAACTGCGGATAATCATTTTAGCTAATTAATGAGTTAAATTTATTCCTCTTACTATACTTAACTATCATTTTTAGAGCTTGATAGCTGATTTGAAAGTTACTAATTGCTGAAATAAAAAGTTAATTATTAATTCACAATTGCAACATAGACAAACAGTTATATTAAATAGTATTAAAACCCTCTGCAAAATTATTACTAAAGATAGAG
>CASBQC010000397.1 GCA_949127805.1 Nostocales cyanobacterium PMM_0081 | reverse complement strand
TTAACTAGGGAAGTATCCATAAATTATGCGATGAGTAGACTTTTCAAATTTATTATTCCCAGGTTTAGACAAAATTTATCAATATACCGAGTAAATACGGTTATTTTAAGTTTTCTAAACAAGTTAGCCTCGAAGCAATAAAACTTCTATCAATCCACAGCTATGCAATTCCAATTTTCCCCCTTAATCGAAGCGGGTATTCAAGCTGGGAAATATATTCCAGTTTTTAGTAACGGTGTACCAATCAGTATGGCTAGAGATGCTGTTACAGGAGAGTTTGTTGCTCATGCGATCGCTGCTACTGTCGGCAACAGTCCTCTATCTCCGCTGCTAGCTGCTTCTCAATTTATGACTAGTGTGGTGCAAACGTACCAAACGCAGCGAGGCTTTGCAGATGTAATGAAAGGTTTGCAAAGCATAAAAACTAGTTTGGGAGTGCTTCAAGGAACTACAGCTTTGATTGGTGTGGGAACAGTAGCGGGTGTTGCATTGACAGCGATAAACTTACATCAAACACTAAAGCTTAGAAAAGAGGTTGAGCAAATGCGGTTAGAGGTCAAAAATGGGTTTATTGACATCAAGCAAGCCTTAAAAGACCAAGGAGCAGAAATTAGGCAAATAATTGAGGAGATATCCCAAGATATCAAATTTGAACAACACCGTATAATTTTAGTACGAGCGTATGGGTTATTTATCCAAGCAATAAATCGCTTTCGTTCAGCGATGCAATTACAAGATGCAAGTCGCAGAAATGCTGAAATTGACGGTGCGAGAGGAATGTTATTTGAAGCTTTGGCAGATTATACGAATCCTCATTTGCTAGAAGGAACCTCTGCTGCTGGACAACTACGAAGACTTGAATGTGCTTGGATAATTGAACAGGGAATTATTGCAACTTATCAAGTACAAAATGAGATGTCAGCGGTAAGTGACAGAATATCCCAGCTAAAAAATAAAATTTCTCAAGATGCTGTCGGAATTATTAGTAGTTGTGAATCCCACGATGAGCTTGATTTTCTCTTTCCGGAAATTACCCGTATTTATAACCATGATTTAGAAGTATTAGACTCATGGCAAAATCATATTGATTGGATGCGATCACGAAGTGACTCCGAAGGAGTATCGCTTCCATCATCAGAATTAACACTTTTAAGCAGCGCTGATTTTAATAACTCTAATTTGATAACTAGTCAAGATCCAAATTTAGCAGCACCACCAGAACAATTAATATACGAAGATTTAGCAGGAAAGTCTCATTTCTGCTCTCTGCGTGACCAACTATTATATTTGTTCGATTATGAACTACGTCAACAATCAGAACTTTATATTAATCAACAAGCTGCTAACGCTGGTTACAAAACTTTAGTTCCATCTAATTTACAACAAGCATCAAATTTAGCTGTTGCTAATCTTTATTACTATTTCCAAATTAGAGACGAATCTGAAGAAACACTAGAACTACCATCAAATATATCATTAGTAGGCTATGAAAAATTGCAAGAATTATTAGCTGCTGGCAAATGGAAAGAAGCTAATGAAGAAACTAGGATAGCCATGTTAAAGATAGCTGGTCGAACTCAACAAGGTTTCTTTGAGGTAAAAGATATTGAACAATTTCCATCTCAAGACCTTTATGCTATCGATCAACTTTGGGTAACTTACAGTAATGGTCAATTTGGCTTTGGGGTACAGAAAGACATTTGGCAGAGTGTAAAGGAAGACTGGCACAAGTTTGGTATTCGTGTCAAATGGGGAGAGGATGAATCGGGAGTTTGTAACTGGATATCTAAGGATAATCTAATCTTTAGTTTGAAAGCACCCCAAGGACACCTTCCTGCTGTGTTTCCATGTATAACCCGATCTACTGGATTTTCTGCTAATCTTGTTTGGTCGCTTCTCTCACGTCAAGGTTTCTAATTTATCCAAAATATCTTGCCGAGGACACGATAATATCTTGGATACTAAACGCTACAAATAACAAAATTAGCCCACGCAGGTGGGCTTTGTTCGTATAGCCGCACCCTTCTAGGGTGCGGGCTATTTATTGCGGGCTATCTGTTAACCTTGCGTTACTGGCTCTTTCGCTAAAAACTTCTCCAACTCCGTCAACGCATCCGCATCAACTTTAGTTTGCATCGGGCAGAACTTAGGACCGCACATCGAGCAAAACTCAGCAGTTTTGTAAATATCTGCTGGTAAAGTTTCGTCGTGATATTCCTTCGCTCTTTCCGGGTCGAGTGATAATTCAAACTGACGGTTCCAGTCGAAATTATAACGTGCTTGAGAAAGCTCATCGTCTCTGTCTCTCGCACCTGGTCTATGTCTGGCAATATCCGCAGCGTGAGCGGCAATCTTGTAAGCAATCAAACCGTTACGTACATCTTCGGCATCAGGCAGTCCTAAATGTTCCTTCGGTGTGACGTAACAAAGCATCGCCGTACCATACCAACCAGCCATCGCCGCACCGATCGCTGAAGTAATATGGTCATAACCCGGTGCAATATCTGTCACCAATGGTCCCAGCACGTAGAAAGGTGCTTCCGAACACTCTTCCATCTGCTTTTTGACGTTGAATTCAATTTGATCCATCGGCACATGTCCAGGACCTTCTACCATCACCTGTACATTGTCTTCCCAGGCTTTGCGCGTCAATTGCCCCAAAGTTTTCAATTCGGCTAATTGCGCTTCATCTGAGGCATCATGGGTACAGCCAGGACGCAAAGAATCACCCAAGCTAAAAGAGACATCGTATCTTTTGAAAATCTCGATGATGTCGTGGAAGTGGGTATAAAGCGGGTTTTGTTTGTGGTGATGCAGCATCCACCGCGCCAAAATACCGCCACCGCGAGAGACAATGCCTGTAATGCGATTTCTTACCAAAGGCAAATGTTCAATCAAAATTCCCGCGTGGATGGTTTGATAATCTACCCCCTGCTGGGCATGTTTCTCGATTATATGGAGAAAGTCATCGGCGGTGAGATTTTCAATTGTGCCGTGGACGCTTTCCAAAGCTTGGTATACTGGCACTGTACCGATTGGCACTGGTGAAGCTTTGATGATGGCGGTGCGAATTTCATCTAAGTTACCACCGCCAGTTGATAAATCCATCACCGTATCAGCGCCATACTTCACTGCTAATTTTAGCTTGTCTACTTCTTCTTGGAGATTGGAAGAATTCGGGGAAGCGCCGATATTGGCATTTACCTTACATTTAGAGGCGATACCGATCGCCATTGGCTCTAAGTTAGTGTGATTAATGTTCGCAGGAATAATCATCCGTCCCCGCGCTACTTCGTCTCTAATTAGCTCAACGGGGAGGTTTTCCCGTCGTGCTACATAATCCATTTCTTCAGTGATAACACCCTGACGTGCGTAGTGGATTTGCGTGACATTATCTTGTCCCTGGCGTTTGGCAACCCATTGAGTCCGCATATTGAATTCCCTAGATAAACAGCTTCCCTCCGCTGGTATTACCCAGACTCAGGTGTTAAGGGTGTGTTCTCAGCCTGAAAAGTGCAGGCACCCCTAGCATGATTGTTGATTGTACCATTTTCGTTGTGGGTGAGCGCAAGGAAGTTAACAAATCCTGAAGATGTGTTTCGTCTGTAAATGATTTGACAATTCAGTAAACTCAACGAGGTTGTCACCAACCCCGTTGGTCTTCAAAACCGTGCTTAATGTTAAACTAAGCGATTCCCTCACGAAAACCGCTCGTCTTCAGAACCGGACGTGACAATGAGTGCGTCATCCGGCTCCTCTGTATTTTGACCCTTGATATGGGTACTTCCAACAAAGGATTTGATATCAAAGGATTTGATATCCATTGCTGTTTTGTCGTCGTGACAGTGCCTGTGGAGTAATTGAAGGTTGCTGTAGATGTCTTTTCCGCCTTGTGAGCGGGGGATAATGTGGTCAACCTCAATCAAATCCTCAGAACGAATATATAAATTGCAGTGCGGACACATCCCCTTTTGTTTCTTCATGAGTCTGGCGACTCTTGTCGGTGTTTCTTTCTTGAGTTCCTCTACGGGCGCTCCAATACGCCCAATCTCCATTGAAGGGGCTATAATTGCCTTTCACTTTTATGTGTCTAACAATTGGTGTATTCTTATGTTCGGCTAGGAGGAGAATTTCTTCGCCATTACTTGCACCAAATGCCCAGTTTCTTTCTCCCACGGTCTGCCAATATTTATCAGCAATCCATGTGGAATTTTTGTTTGGGTGACGACGTTCTGCCCATGACTTCAATTGACTGTACAGGTGGCTATCGCAAGTGTTAAACGTTTCCTTGCTAACTACTGTTGAGTAGTAATTGCTCCATCCCACAATTACAGGATTAAGGTGGGCAATTAGTGCCTCTTGTTTCGCTGTTTTGTGGCTGGCTATGATTTCCCCGATTGACTGTACATGGAGTTGAATTTTCTTTTCGCTAGGTTTGATAAGTGTTTTGAACCCCAATAATTTCCCTTGGACTTTTCCTGTATGGGTTTTTCCTACAGGATATTGCCTGATATTGAAGCCAAGAAAGTTAAATCCTGGTGACTGGTTTTCCACCTTAGTCAGGGTGTGGGTTATTCGGGTTTTCTTTTCACTCATTTCTAAGCCAATCCCATTTAACCATTCTGCCACTATCTGTTTTATACGAGTGATGCCGCTAATATCTGGGTGTAATACCACAAAATCGTCGGCGTATCTCACCATCGTCAGGGAGTTGATGTTATCCTTTTTTCTGCCTGGGAGACTTGCCGCGAATTGCTTGAGTCTATTTTCTAAACCGTGAAGGGCGATATTTGCTAGTAAGGGTGATATTACTCCTCCCTGTGGTGTTCCTTCATCGGTTGGGAACATCTTACCTCCGTCCATCACCCCCGCTTTGAGCCACATCTTGATGAGGCGGCGTAGAGTTGGGAATGTATTCAGTTTTTTCAGGAGTGCATTATGGTTGATGCGGTCAAAACATTTGGCGATGTCAGCATCCAGCACATATTTGGCTTTTTGCGCGATTACCGTATGAATTGCCTCTATTGCATCATGGGATGAGCGTCCAGGTCTGAAACCGAAAGAATTTGGGCGGAGTGTTGGCGGGGGAAGCTTCCCCCGCCAAGCCTCCTTCTCAAATCGAGCTTCCCATTCGGGTTCTAGGGCTAGTTTAGTAAGGCATTGTAATGCCCTGTCGTGCATTGTGGGTATTCCGAGAGGGCGCTTTTCCTCTGTTCCTGGTTTGGGTATCCAAACTCGGCGGGTTGGACGCACCTGTTGTTTAATGTTCAGGTTTTTGATAAGTTTTAACCTTTGTGATGGTGTTAATGACTTAACTCCATCAACTCCAGCGGTTTTCTTCCCTTGATTATCCTGAGTTACCTGACGCACGGCTAGCATTTTCGCTGACCTAGAACGCATCAGCATTTTTTGGAGTCTACGGACTGCTTTAATGTCACCACGTTCAGAAGCTAGAAAAGATTCTCTTTTGGAGCTTAAATACAATCTTTTCTAGCTTGCGCCAGTTCGTTGTATTCCATTCCGCCATCACGTTGTCGTGTGTATTAGACATTTGTACTCTAACTAAAAATTCTTCATTTCAAAACACAGTGAGTCTGTCAGCCTATTCCTTTCATTACAAAGGGACGTTTGCTTTTGACTCAATCCTGCCCTCGATAGTATGCGGTTAGCACCTGCTCAGTTATCGACCATACTGAGAACTATTCGAGGGTTACTTCGTTCCTAATGACCATTTGTTTGAACTTTTAGGTTGCTACTATCCACCGGGTTTCTGGGCAATGCTGAGAGGTCAAAGAAACTATGTGCGATTCGTTTAACCGTCCCTAAGCATTGCTGCTTAGGGACGGTTAACTGGTTTCATTAGCCAGATAACTGAATGACCTTGTAGGTGAGAACCCTACCGCCCAGGTGCAGGGCTAGTCGCGTCACCCCAAAGGCAACGCGACTAGCCATCAATCCGTAAAGCGGGGTGAAAAAAGGTGGCTCTACTGATAGCCTAATTCGGTATCCATCGAGCAGAGTACCCATGAGTAGCGTAAGCGAAGATACGTCTGAACCATCGTCAATTGGAACCAGCGAAATAAGGCTTTTGGCGCTGGAGCCAAAAGGCAAAGGATATGGTATGGGCAGTTATAGTTCTGACCCATAAGCACTACCAATAAACCCGGTGGAGAGTATCGCTTTAAAGGTACATAGTAAGGTCATTCGGAACGAAATAACCTCTCGTTTGCCCTCAGGTGGTCGAATCCCTGAGCAGGTGCTAACCGTATGCAACGAGTAGGAAAGATTGGGAAAGAAGCGAATGCCTTGAGTAACACCAAGGATATGCTGACGTTCTCCCGGTGATGTGGTAAATAAAGTTTCTACTAAGAGTACAAATGTCCAATACGAGTTTAAAGACTACGGGGGAATGGCATGAGATTAACTGGCGAAAGCTAGAGCGTCAAGTGTATAAGCTCCAAAAGAGAATTTATCGAGCCTCTGCCCGTGGTGATGTAAAAGCATTTCGCAGACTCCACTCATACGCTGATGAAGTCTTGGTCAGCAAGAGCTTTAGCGGAACGCACGAGTCACCCAGGATAACCAGGGGAAAAAGACGGCTGGCGTAGATGGCGTTAAATCGCTGACTCCAAAGCAACGTCTAGAACTCACTGGTAATTTAAACCTGGGTTCAAAGGTTAGCCCAACTAGGCGGGTATGGATTCCCAAGCCTGGAACGGAAGAGAAGCGACCTTTGGGCATACCTACAATGAAAGACCGAGCCTTGCAAGCACTTGCCAAACTGGCATTAGAGCCAGAATGGGAAGCGCGATTTGAGCCTAACTCATACGGCTTGGGAGCCGGACGCTCATGCCAAGATGCGATCAAAGCAATTTTCAGTGCAATAAAACAAAAGGCTAAATACTTCCTTGATGCGGATATTGCTAAATGCTTTGACCGTATCGACCAGGAAGCACTGCTAAACAAATTAAATACATTCCCCACCATACGCCGACAAGTTCAGGCATGGTTAAAAGCGGGAGTGATGGATGGCAAGCAGTTGTTTCCAACATCTGAGGGTACGCCACAAGGAGGAGTTATTTCTCCATTATTGGCAAATATCGCCCTTCACGGGATGGAAAATTGCATAAAACAAGCATTCCCTAGAAGGAAGCTTAGACAAAAGGAAAACGGGAGTCAAATAAACTCCGCAGTTCCTGATGTCGTGCGATACGCCGATGACTTCGTAATTCACGCGCGTTGACATAACCGTAGTCCAAAGATGCCGGGAGATAATCTCGGAATGGTTAATAAGCATGGGATTGGAACTAAAACCCAGCAAAACTAGGATGGCGCATACCCTCACTGTTTTTGAGGAAGAAAGACCAGGATTTGATTTTCTTGGTTTTAATATACGCCAATTTCCTGTAGGAAAATACCAATCAGGAGAAAATTCCTATGGACATAAGTTGGGATTTAAGACCCTCATCACCCCAAGCAAAGAAAAGCAGAAGGTACATTACGACCATATCGCTAGTGTTATAAAAGCCCATAAGTCAGCACCGCAAGCGGCGTTAATCAGTCACTTAAACCCGATTATCCGGGGTTGGGCAAACTACTATGCGGCTGTAGTAAGCAATGTAGCTTACGCAAAACAAGAATACCTTATGTATAAAAAACTTAGAGCTTGGGCAAAACGCCGCCATCACCAAAAAGGTGATAAATGGATTACTAATAAATATTGGAAATCCATAGGTGGCGATAACTGGATATTCGCAAATAAAGCAAAAGGTGAGAACCCAATGCGATTACTTAGACATACCGACACTCCAATAGTACGTTATGTGAAAGTTAAAGGCGATTCGTCACCATACGACGGAAATCTAGTTTACTGGAGTACAAGAATGGGTGATAACCCGGAAATGCCAATTAGGATTTCAAAACTCTTAAAAAGGCAAAAAGGGAAATGCGCCCAATGCGGATTATTTTTTCGTGAAAGCGACGTGATGGAAGTTGACCATAACATCCCGAAATCAAAAGGTGGAAAGGATGAGTATAAAAATCTTCAACTTTTACACAGACATTGCCACGACACAAAGACAGCCAATGATGGCAGTCCTGGCACAAAATCCGGCTGCAATAGTGCCGAGCCTAAGCCCACCAGAAAACTTGAGAAAGTCGCGGATAAATGGGTAATGAGGTATGCGTGACAAGCACCAAATCATTGAGGAGCCGTGTGAGGTGAAAGTCTCACGCACGGTTTTGAAGACCAACGGGGTTGGTGACAACCTCGTTGAGTTTAATATGCCTCTGCCCTATCCTTTACTTTTTGGTCAAGCGTATAAGCCTGATTCCGCTTGTTGTAATTTACGATGGTTCGGTCGTAGCTTCACCCGTATTGGGTTAACCATGAGTTCTTGCTTTCTCGCCACAATCTTAGGCTGATTGTTTCTGAGATTTTCTTCCCGCTTCTGGCTTTGATGGCTAGTCGCAAACCAGGGGAAGATGCTTTCACTCTTGCATCTAGAGGGGAGGACTTGCTCGCGCTGATTTTTACCAGTGGCTCACCTCCAAGGTCATTAAGTTGTCAAGGTATAAACCTTGCGGCTAATCCTCCAACCCTTTACAGGCTCTGGTTTCTAGCCAACGAATCGCACAGTTTCCCATTACACGGCTCCTCAGTGATTCGGTACATTGTCATGTGTACTTCACAACTGAAGATGGTTCAGTTGTTTTTTCATCGTGGCAGTGTTTGTGTAATATTTGGAGATTTTTGTACTCGTCTTTGCCTCCCAAGTTTTTGGGGATAATGTGGTCAATCTCCAGTACATCCTCCTCTCGGAAGTACAATCCGCAGTGGGTACACTTACCTTTCTGTGACTTTAAGAGCGTTGCCATTCTTTTTGTCGTTTCCGGGTGTTTACCCATTCTTGTACACCAGTAAATTAGGTTGCCATCAGAAGGACTAGCCTCGTCTTTAACTTTCACATACCGTGCGATTCGTTGAATGGAGAATCACGGTAATCAGTCCGTAAATAGCCATTCTAACCCCCTTGGGTTAAACTCTCAAACTGATGTAAGTGAAAATCTTACCCGCCAGATTCAG
>CASBQC010000396.1 GCA_949127805.1 Nostocales cyanobacterium PMM_0081 | reverse complement strand
GCGCTACAGGATGGCACATGATTATAGGTGGATTGCCTTTATGGGGAATTTCATTTTTTACAGAATCCCAGCGGTGGCAAAATCTTGTGTTATCTGATTGGATGGCGCTCTTATATGCCACAGTATTTGGGAGTGCGATCGCCTACGGATTATTTTTCTACTTTGCTTCTAGCGGCAGTCTCACTAGTCTCAGTTCTCTCACCTTCCTCACACCCGTATTTGCCCTGCTATTTGGCAATTTGTTGCTCAACGAAGTCCTCAGTCCACTACAGTGGGTGGGAGTCTGCATAACTCTAGTCAGCATCTATCTGATCAACCAACGCGACACCTTAACACAAACAAATCATCAACTTGCAGTGCCAGAACAAAACAATACACAGCAGCAACCACTTGCAGAAATATCTGCCAAAAAGCTCAACCCCATAAGTTTATCAATCAGGGAATCTGAATCAGAAATTTTACCCTAACTATTCAGACTATGGCAGCAATTATACTGTTATCAGAGTGTTGACCACTGACCGTGGCAAATTAACTAATTCCCGATTTATAAGAATTTTCATCACCTTTAACCCTTGTTAAAGATATTTTTGTCAAGATAAAAGTTAACATTAAGCCAAGCCAAAGTTATTGTTATATCGATAACTTACCAAAAAAATGGGTAAAAGCCCCGTCATCAAGGACGGCTTTATATTATATTTCCCAACAATTTTTGATAATCTTATGATGGGTGTGTTATTATAAGATAAGTGAAATAAGAAAGATATTCATGCTTGTTTTTGAGTTCAAAACCTACGGTAAAGCATTGCAATTCCAAGCAATTGATGAGGCAATCCGAACGACTCAGTTCATTCGGAATAAAGCCATTAGATTGTGGATGGATGGGCTTGCCAAGTCTTGGGTTGAACTTTCCCGGCATTGTGCATTATTAGCTAAGGAATTTCCTTTTGCGAATAAACTAAACTCAATGGCTAGGCAAGCCGCAGCCGAACGAGCATGGAGTTCTATCTCTCGCTTTGACGACAACTGCAAGAAAAAGATATCGGGTAAAAAGGGCTTCCCCCAATTCCAGAAAAATTGCCGTTCTGTTGAATATAAATCGTCAGGATGGAAGCTTGCAGATAATCGTAAATCCATAACTTTCACCGATAAAAATGGTATTGGCACATTAAAGTTAAAAGGTACTCGTGACCTCCACTTCTATCAAATCAACCAAATAAAACGGGTGAGGTTGGTAAAACGTGCTGACGGCGTGTATGCTCAATTCTGCGTTGATGTAAACCGAAGAGAGAACATACAACCAACTCATCAGACAGTGGGGTTAGATGTAGGGCTGGAGAGCTTTTATACTGATTCACTTGGAAACAAGGTTGAAAATCCTCGGTTCTATCGAACTGGGGAACGGAAAATGAAACGGTCACAAAGACTTGTTTCTCGCAAAGTTAAAGGTTCTAGTAATAGACGCAAAGCACGAAATAGATTAGGCAGGGTTCACCTCAAAATAAGTAGACAGCGTAAAGACCATGCCGTGAAACTGGCAAGGTGCGTAATCACATCAAACGATGTAGTCGTCTACGAAGACTTGAGGATTAAGAACATGGCGAAAAATCATTGTTTGGCAAAATCAATCAATGATGCTGGCTGGTATCAATTTAGAGTTTGGTTAGAGTATTTCGGGAAAGTATTTAAGAGGATCACTATTGCGGTAAATCCCTCATATACAACGCAAGAATGTTCTAGCTGTGGCGCAATTGTGAAAAAGTCACTATCTACTCGTACACACATTTGTCAGTGTGGTTGCAAACTAGATAGAGATCACAATGCTGGAATAAACATCCTTAACTTAGGATTGGGTACGGTAGGGCATACCGGAACCTTTGCGCTAGACGCAAGCAACTCTTTAGGAGAAACAACCTCTACGCTTGCTGGAGAAATCCTGCATGAGCAAGTTGTCTCGTAGATTAAAGAATCCCCGTGCGCAGATCGCCGGGGAGTGTCAAAATGTATATTCTGGCTGCGACTTTCGATATGAGGCTACGGCATTCCTCCATCCTGATAATTACCGGTCTGACTTGCTTGGGATTTGACCCCAGTCCAGCAAGCACAGTTCCACCTAACCTAGCACCGGAATTGAAACTGCAAATCGTTAGTTCCACACAGACAGACCAGTCTTCTATTCTCGCACCTGGTAGTACAAGTACCGAAGTCGAGGTACTGCAAACACAACTCAAAGAGTTAGGATACTACAACGGTGTAGTAAACGGAGATTATGGCGAAAGCACCGAACTTGCCGTCTCTAAATTTCAGAAAGCAAAAAACTTGCTCGCAGACGGTATTGCTGGTGCGGCAACTAAACAAAGTCTGCTGACAGCAGTTAAACAAAAACAATCATTATCCCTTGCTGCTACCACTCCTACCCCCAAAGCAACTACCAAGGCACCTCCGCAAAAAGATTTATTATGGTGGTCGCTAGTTGGTATGGGAATTTTAGGCAGTCTTGGTGTAGTGCTTTATTTGCTAAGAAGGTTCAGAAAAGTCAAACAAGTTCAATCGGAAAACTTTAATTTTCAAGTTTTGACACCATCTCAAACAAACCCGATTCCCCCTTTGTTACCTACTGACAGCACAGCAGATATAACCAGAGAACAAGCAATTGCACCACCCGCTACAGAAGTGCTACCACTAGAAAAAACTTCTCGGCTAGCCAAAGTTAACATTGTTGACGAGTTGATGAAAGACTTACGCAGTAACGATCCGACGAAACGGTGCAAAGCTATCTGGGATTTGGGTCAGCAGGGAGATTCCCGCGCAATTCAAGGACTGATGGAGGTGATGATTGATGCTGATTCTCAACAACGCAGCTTGATTTTGGCAGCTTTGGCGGAAATTGGTACGCGCACACTTAAACCGATAAATCGTGCTTTGGCAATTTCACTGCAAGATGAAAGTCCAGAAGTGCGACAAAATGCCATCCGTGACTTGACTCGCGTTTATGATATGATGGCTCAAATTAGTCAGATGTTGTGTCTGGCGACAGAAGACTCCAATGCTGAGGTGCAAGCAACAGCGCGTTATGCTCTTTCACAAATGAATCGTATCCGCACTTTGTCGTCTGCTGAAGAAGGTCAAGAAGATGATTCGCAGCCAAAGTCGTGATGTGAATAGATTATTTCACTTCTAGGCGCACAGAGCGCAGGGAAAATCGAGGACAACGCTATTTCTATGATGAAATATATTTGCAGTATTTCTGGCGTACTGGGCTAACCTTGCCCTTGTCTGTAACCATTTCAAAAACACTCTTTTGCACTAACAACTACTCTACCAACATCAGGAGAACGCAAATTTATTCTGCGCTTTTAGGAATGGGTAAATTTCCGCACTTGATATTCTGCGGACTCCACAATAAGATAAGATTTTCCCATCGCGGCGTCAAACTTCAAAGCGATCGCCTCTAAATCTGCTTTGGGTATAGCGTGCCAATGTTCGCGAGTTTGCCAACGAATTATCAGCACAAATTCTGTGGGATCGTTGGAGTTGATCCAAACCTCTTTACCCATAAATCCTGGATACTTAGACAGCGCTGCTGTCCAAATTTCTGCATCCTTCTGGATACATTTTTCTCGCAGTCTGGGCGGTATTTTCACCTTAAGTAGTTCGATAACCACACCTTTTATTCCTTGTATGAGTTTACAAATTTGCCAAAATAGAACTGTAGGCTAAAATAGCGCTTGTTTTCAGCATAGCTTTAATTACCTACACGCAAAAGCAAAAATCGGCAGATTTAAAAAAATTAATAGGAAAAAAGTATGGACAACAACAATTGGATGCAACAATTATTAATGGTTGGTATTGGTACTACCTCTTTGGTGGCAGACAAACTCAAGCAAGTGGGCGATGATTTGGTGAAAGATGGTAAGCTCAATCCCGAACAAGCCAAAGCCGTAATCGATGATATTGCACAGCAGTTAAAGTCCGAACAGGGCAACTTTGAAGGCAATATGCAACGGCAAATGCGAAATATGATGCAGGATTTGGGTGTTGCTCGCCAGTCAGAAGTGGACGAACTACGCGGTAGAATTGATCGTCTAGAGCGTCAAATTCGCGATTTAGAAAATAAGCTCTGGCGTTAAGATGCGCTTTCTGATTTAAACTAAGTTTTGTCCTAGTGGTAAACAAGAATCCTAAACCACGTATGTAGGGAGGATTGATGAATGAAAGCAATTTTACTTAGCGTGGGTTTCATGCTGGTCTGTGTAGTGGTTTTAGTAGTAGCTCAAGTTGGCGGAAAACAGCATACATCTGTTGCTACTCCTTTGACTCAAACTACACCAGCACCCACTACTGTAACTGAAAACAATACCCTGATAGCGAGCAAAACTATGGCTGACGAAAATGCCGTCACTACCCCCTCTGGATTGAAGTATGTTGAATTAGTAGAGGGAACTGGTGCTACTCCTAAAACTGGACAAAAGGTGACAGTACACTACACTGGCACTTTAGAAAATGGTACAAAGTTTGATAGTTCACGCGATCGCGATCGTCCCTTTGACTTTCAACTCGGTGTCGGACAAGTTATCAAAGGCTGGGACGAAGGACTTAGCACTATGAAAGTAGGCGGTCGTCGCAAATTAATCATCCCCCCAGAGTTAGGTTATGGTGCCCGTGGTGCTGGTGGTGTCATTCCTCCTAACGCTACCTTGCTTTTTGATGTGGAATTGCTGAAGGTTGGGTAGTGGTTAGTTGTTAGTTGGAGCGTTGTTAGTGGTTGGTAGTTGGTAGGAAATTCAGCCAACTACTAACCTTTAATCAACAACTTACTCGTATCATTCTGTAAATAAAGACTCGAAATTTCGATAACCACTAATTACACGTACAATTTCAACTTCACTGTTTATAACTCGGTAAAGAATAATGCAATCATCTAAAGGAACACCCCTTAAATCAGGTTTAATATTTCCATAACTCCTTCCCATATTGGGAAAATTAGCTAAATATTTACACTTTTTATCAAAGTCATCAACAAAACGCTCTCCAGCATCAATATTTATACTAGCAAAATAATCAATAATTTCTGACAAATCTTGGCTTGCTTCTGGAGAGATAATATGTTGTTTCATCCTTGTTTTTCTCTCGCTTTACGCAATTTTTCTCGTAGTTGCTCAACTACAACTTCCCCATCAATACCTTCTTTTCTATCCAACTGTTCAATCGCAACTTCAACTTTTTGTCGTGTTTCTTCTACCCACTGCTGATAACCTTTTTCCCACTCTAATAGCAGCTTCAAAGCTTTACTAAGTACTTCTTCAGCATCAGCATATCTGCCTGTAGCAATTTGCGCTTGGATAATTTGCTCTAGTTCAGGTTTTAGTTGGATATTCATGATTTATACTTTTAGTTGATTTACAGCTTTAACCTTGTTATAAACCACGTCTACTTTGAAAACCGTAGTTTTTCCTCATCAGGGTCAAGGTGATTTTTCACCCACAAGCGATCGCCAATTTCAAGGGGGTGGGAATTAATGTCTTGTTCAAATAAATGAACACGTTCAATCAGTTCAGTAGGAGATTGCTAACATGTGTGATAAGTTACATCTTCACCTCACCACTGCCAGAGATGTTCAACAGGCATAAAGTCAGGACTGGAACTGGGTAAGGGTTGCAGATTTATCTATAAAATCTCTAATGCTTGTTTTACAGATTGTGCTCGATGATAGGGGGCACCATCCCAAATAAGATTTATCTGTTGGTCAGGAAACTCGGTTCTAAGCTGTTTTAAAACATCAATCGTATTGAATTGGTCAGCCTTTAGATAAGCAAAAATTTTGACTTTGGCATAACTGCTGCTGTACCTCATAAACCTGCAATCTGCTCTATGTCACGATAATGCAGTAGAGTTGCCCTCATTGACAGGCGATCGCCCCAAGTATCCAACTGACACTCCAATTTTACCCACTTTCAACCGACTATTTACCGCATCAAGAGTCCACTTAAATGTCCTAAAACTGTCCTAAAAGTTTCTGTGATTTAAGGCATTTTAAGGTATTCTGAGGTAATATTTTCAGTTATGCTTATGATAATTATTTAAGTTGTAAAATACTAAACCTTTGAGATGATTATTTCTCAAGGGTTTTTAGCTTTAAGCCAGCAGTCGGATTTGAACCGACGACCTTCCGATTACAAGTCGGATGCACTACCACTGTGCTATGCTGGCGAAGCGCTAACTCAGGACGATCGCAAAAACTTTAATGAATTTTACACATCATACCAATTTCATACAATAGCATAAACCAGCTAATTGCACAATGTCAAGTGCAAAAAAAGAAAAAAATGCTTGCTTTGTGCCATATTTGGGATCTAAATCTAGAAAGCTAGAGACATAAGACCAAAAGTTATCTAAAATCCCACGCTGAACACCAAAATATCTGGTAATCTTTGAAAGTGGTATTTTTTGAATACGGCACGCGCGAAGCGAACATAAAGACATAATTGTTCTTTACAAATCACTCAATCATGGCAGCGTTGATCGGACGAGATTTATTAAGTCTGGCGGACTTCAATGCAACCGAAGTTCAAGAACTCTTGCAAATGGCAACTGAGTTGAAATCACAACGGCTAAAGTTGCATTGTCCTAAAGTGTTGGGGTTGTTGTTTTCCAAAGCTTCAACTCGGACACGAGTCAGTTTTACAGTGGCGATGTATCAACTGGGTGGAAATGTAATTGATCTTAACCCCAATGTCACCCAAGTGAGTCGCGGGGAACCGATAGAAGATACAGCGCGGGTGTTGGATCGATATTTGGATATCTTAGCAATTCGCACCTTTGCACACCAAGATTTGGAAGTTTTTGCCCATTATGCCAAAATTCCCGTAATTAATGCCCTTACCGATTTAGGACATCCTTGCCAGGTATTGGCAGATTTAATGACGATTCAAGAATGTTTTGGCACCCTGGCTGGCTTAACCTTAACTTATGTGGGCGATGGTAATAATGTCGCCAATTCTCTGATGCTAGGCTGTGCTTTGGTAGGGATGAATGTAAAAATTGCCACGCCAATTGGCTATGAGCCAAATGCAGCCATGACCGAAAAAGCACGCGCGATCGCCGATAACAAAACTGAAGTTATCTTAACTAATGACCCAGAAGCAGCAGTAAAGGGAGCTTCTGTACTTTATACTGATGTTTGGGCAAGTATGGGGCAAGAAGCAGAAGCCGGCGCGAGGCTACCAATTTTCCAATCCTACCAAATCAACGAGCTGCTATTAAGTCTTGCCGATCGCGACGCAATTGTTTTACACTGTTTACCAGCTCATCGCGGTGAAGAAATTACTGAATCTGTAATTGAAGGCTCTCATTCACGAGTTTGGGATCAGGCAGAAAATCGGATGCACGCTCAAAAAGCTTTACTTGCAAGTCTCTTAGGGGCAGAACAATTTGAGATTTGAGATTTGAGTTTTTGGATTAATGGACTACGATTCAAAATCTCAAATCAAAAATTCAAAATTTACAAGCCATTAGGGGTTTTTTTGTAGTACTAATGTTCTATAGACATTTGTACTTTGTCTCCCTACTAATTTATGGAAAGACTAACAGAAGCTCAACAAGAACTTTACGAATGGCTGGCGGAATACATCCGATCGCACCAGCATTCGCCCTCAATTAGGCAAATGATGCAGGCAATGAACCTGAAATCACCTGCACCCATTCAAAGCCGCTTGGAACATTTACGCGCCAAGGGACATATTGAATGGAGTGAAGGTAAGGCTCGAACAATTCGGATTTTACGTCCGCAAAAACCAGGTGTGCCAATTTTAGGTACAATTGCTGCCGGCGGCTTAATCGAACCGTTCACCGATGCTGTGGAACATCTGGATTTGGCTAATTTGTCGCTACCTCCGCACACATATGCTTTGCGGGTAGCTGGCGATAGTATGGTTGAAGATTCGATTGTCGATGGAGATGTGGTATTTCTGCGTCCAGTACCAGAACCAGATCATCTGAAAAATGGTATCATTGTTGCCGCCAGAGTCGAAGGATACGGTACGACATTGAAGCGATTTTACAGAAATGGCGATCGCGTCACCCTCAAACCTGCAAATCCCAAATACAACCCCATCGAAGTATCGGCTATAAAAGTGGAGGTTCAAGGTACTCTCATCGGTGTATGGCGGGGTTACAACTGATATATGGTGACTGGGGATTGGAGATTGGGTACTGTGGAAGAGATATAATTCCTCATTATCCCTATTCCCTATTCCCCAGTCCCTAGTCCCCAATCCCTAGTCCCCATCTATGTACCTGACACCACGAGTTGAGAAATTGCCCACTTTCAAGCTGAAAAAACCATTTGCCGGCGAAAGTAAGGGCAATTATCAAACTCATAAACTACCAGGATGTCCCAGAATGCCGCAATATCTGCAATTACGGCAATATCAACGACAAGCTATTGAGTCTTGGTTTACCAACAACGGCAGAGGTACGCTGAAAATGGCTACTGGTAGTGGTAAGACGATTACAGCATTGGCGATCGCTTGCGAGTTATACAAACAAATTAACTTGCAAGTTTTGTTGGTGGTGTGTCCCTTTCGTCATCTTGTCACCCAATGGGCGCGAGAATGTGAAAAATTCAACTTGCAGCCCATTTTAGCTTTTGAAGATTTACGAACGTGGCAAAGTCAACTTTCTACCCAACTTTATAACGTGCGTTCTGGTTCGCAATCGTTTCTCACGATTGTGACTACCAATTCCACATTAATTGGCGATGGCTTTCAATCTCAACTCAAGTACTTTCCCGAAAAGACTTTGATTATTGGTGACGAAGCACATAACTTAGGCGCACCTAAGTTGGAAGAAAGTTTACCACGCCGCGTGGGTTTACGACTCGCTCTTTCTGCTACCCCAGAAAGATATTTTGATGATGGTGGCACTCAATCTTTATTTAATTACTTTGGTGCGGTTCTTCAGCCAGAATTCACTTTAAAGGATGCAATTTCTCAAGGTGCGTTAGTACATTATTTGTATCATCCCATTTTGGTAGAGTTAACAGAAGCAGAAAGTATTGCATATTTAAAATTAACTAAAAGAATTGGGCGAGCTTTATTATATCGAGAACGAGAAAATTTAAACTTAGGTGACTTTGAAGGCAATGAAGATTTAAAACCTTTGTTAATGCAACGGGCAAGATTAATTGGTGCGGCAGAAAATAAATTAAAGGCTTTGCGCGAACTAATGACGACTCGTCGCGAAACTACTCACACCCTTTTCTATTGTAGTGATGGCGCCCAAGAAGAGGGACGTTCATCGCTACACCAACTTAAAGCGGTCGCCAAAATATTAGGAGGAGAACTGGGGTATCGGGTAAGCACCTACACAGCAAAAACGCCTTTACAAGAAAGAGAAACTTTGCGCTGTCAATTTGAAAGCGGTGAATTGCAAGGTTTGGTAGCAATTCGCTGCTTGGATGAAGGTGTTGATATTCCCGCAATTCAAACTGCTGTAATTTTGGCAAGTTCAGGAAATCCCCGCCAATTTATTCAGCGAAGAGGACGAGTTTTACGCCCTCACCCAGGTAAAGAACGCGCTACTATATTTGATATGATTGTGTTACCACCAGAACTTGACAGAAACACTTTAGAAGTTGAGCGCAATCTGTTAAGAAAAGAATTGCGCCGCTTTGTTGAGTTTGCTGATTTAGCTGATAATGCCGGTGAAGCCAGGATGAAATTACTCGCTTTACAAAAGAGATACGATTTGTTGGATATCTAACCTTTGATTCCACCAAGATACCAAAAACAGCGATTTTTTCCTGAAGATAAATTTTTATAAAAAAATAAAAAAAATCGATAAAAATAGGGGTAAATGTGAGATGATAATAAGTATGAGATTAAGTTTAGTATAATGGGATAGTCGCAAAATTTTTAAAACAGCCACCATCCCATTATGATGAAAGTTATTTAG
>CASBQC010000395.1 GCA_949127805.1 Nostocales cyanobacterium PMM_0081 | reverse complement strand
GCTTATAGTTCACAAAAGCAATACCAACAAGCAATAGATACACTTAACGAAGAACTAAAACTCAGACGAACTTTAAAAGACATTCAAGGAGAAGCAGATGCACTTTATTTTATTGCCATCAATCAACGCAAAATAGGCAAACTTGAAGCAGCACTTCCCAACATCGAAGAAGCAATTAAAATCGTAGAAAATATACGCGGTAACGTCCAAAGCCAAGATTTACGTACATCCTACTTTGCCACAGTCCAAGGCTACTACAAATTCTACATCGACATGTTGATGGAACTGCACAAAAAAGACCCATCAAAAATATGTGAATTTACAACCAAAGACCAAAACACAAACAAAGACATCACAATAAAAGATAAATGTAAAGCTGTAGCGCTCCACATCAGCGAACGTTCCCGCGCTAGGGGACTTGTAGAACTCTTAACTGAAGCACGCGCAAATATTCGCAAAGGTGCAAACCCAGAACTTTTAGCACAAGAAAGCCGCTTAAAAGATTTAATTAATACTAAGGAAAAACTGCGGCAAGAGATAGTTAGTAATATTAAAAAAATTAATAACTCCATTTATAAAGCTAGGGTTGACAAGTTCCAAACAGAAATCGATGAACTACTCAGCCAACAAAAGCAACTCGAAACGAAAATCCGCCAAAGTAGTCCGAAATACGCCAACCTGAAGTATCCCCAACCCCTGACTTTACCGCAAATTCAGCAACAATTGGATAAAGACACCCTGCTGTTAGAATATTCTTTGGGTAGCGATCGCAGTTATCTTTGGGCTATAACTCCCAATTCCATCGACAGCTACGAACTCCCTGGACGCAAAGAGATAGAAGAAGCAGTCACAAAATTTAGAGAAACTTTAATTAGATGTCAAAAAAAAGCATCTCCAAGCTGTCAGGATTTCTCCCCAGAACAAAAAGCTCAAGCTTTGAAAAATACGGCTTTTTCTGCAACTAAACTTAGCAAAATCATCCTTGCACCCGTAGCTGATAAGTTGGGGCAAAAGCGTTTGGTGATTGTGGCTGATGGTGGTTTGCAAACAATTCCCTTTGCGGCATTAAATGACGTAGAGACGTTCCACCGGAACGTCTCTACAAAAGGTGTTATTTCCAATACAGAGGTTTATTAACCTTTGATAGTCAATCATGAAATAGTTAATTTGCCTTCGGTTACAGCGATCGCTACCCAAAGACAAGAACTCAAAGGACGCAAAACCGCACCAAAAACTCTCGCAATACTTGCCGATCCGGTGTTTGAAGCTAACGATATACGCATCACTGGCAAATCAACAAGTAATGATCTTGATGTTGGTAGTGAAGTAGAACAGTCTCAACTCAAGCAAGCAGCAAGAAATCTTAATCGCAATGGCTGGGGAAGACTTAAAGGTACAGAAACTGAAGCAAACGCAATTTTAAAACTCGTACCCTCTGATAATCTCCACGCTTTTGGCTTTAATGCTAACTACAACTGGGTAACAAATCCGCAATTGTCACAATATCGCTTTTTACATTTTGCTACTCACGGCATTGCTGACCTAAAGAACCCGGAATTATCAGGAATCGTTTTATCTCTGTTTCTAGACAAACAAGCTAAACCTGCTGATAAAGGTTATTTGCGATTAGGTGACATTTTCAATCTTAACTTTGCAGCCGATTTAATCGTACTAAGTGCTTGTGATACTGGTGAAGGCAAAGATGTCAACGGTGAAGGGTTAGTAGGCTTGACAAGAGGCTTAATGTATGCTGGGGCAGAACGTGTTGCCGTGTCTCTTTGGCAAGTTGATGATATGGGGGTGCCAGAATTGATGAAAGAATTTTACACCCAAATGTTGAAGCAAGGCAAATCACCTACAGTTGCTTTGCGTGCTGCACAACTGAAATTATGGCAAGACTCGAAATGGCAAAATCCTTATTATTGGTCTACTTTCACTTTACAGGGTGAGTGGCGATAGGTCTAATTGTTGTTTAAATTGAGTTTGAGGAGCGATCGCTAATACTACACAAAAAAGCTCTGAACTCGAACGCGAAAGCCTGGTAAAACAGGTGATGTGATTTCGTCATCAGCCAGCAAGGTTGCTACTAATTTCAATTGAGCAGCTTCTCTGCGATAAACTTCTAATTGCTGTAACTGCCAATTGGCAATCCAATATTCTTGGACTCCTGTTGCTGAGTATAGCTTCAGTTTAGCTTCTCGGTCTCGACGTTCGTTAGTTGCTCCAGGAGAAAGTACTTCTACAACAAGTTCTGGTGCTCCTCGCAAATGTCCTTCGTCATCTACTAACTGTGCTAACCGCTCATGACTAATCCAAACTACATCGGGTATGACATTATCGGCATCTGTAAAAATTATACCCGGAGTTGTAATAGCTTCACCTAGTTTACTGGAGCGAGACCAAAACTCTAATTCTAAATTAATATTACCAGCAGTTCGCTGATGTCTCCAGTGAGGTGCTCTAGTCACAAATAGTTCTCCGTCAACAATTTCATAGCGTTTCCATTCGTCAGTTGTAAGTAATTCTAAGTCGGAGATTGTCCAACGGACTTGATTAGAGATTATTTTGTTCATAGCAATATTTTTCCATGCCTAGTTAAAGATAAAATTCTCTTTTTGTGAATATTTTCTCACTCTTCAATACCTGCCGATCGCAAGCGTTCTACCAATATTGCAGCGCGTTGACGTTCTTGTTCTAGTTGTTGGTTTGTTTGTTCTAATTGTTGATTGGCTTGCTGTAACTGTTGGTTTGTTTGTTGTAACTGTTGATTGGCTTGCTGTAACTGCTGGTTGGCTTCGTCTTCTGGCAACATTATCAGCTGCCCATCTGGTGTAAAAAAGCGTAATTTGCCCAAATATACTGCCAAATAAAGCCCTAACTGCTGACTCCACAACCAACCTGACTGAGTGGGTGCAAGGTCTTGATACTGACCATCAACTAAATGAAATCCTCGCAATTCCAAGCTTACCGGGTCAAACCAGAAATAATCTGGTGTGCGGAATGTATTTTGATATATCTGCTTTTTCACACCTTTATCAACAGAGGCAGTGGAATCAGATAACATCTCTATAATCACGTTGGGGTATTTGCCATCTTCTTGCCAAACAACCCAGCTTTTACGGTCTTTTTTCTCTGTATCTAAAACTACAAAAAAATCAGGTCCTCGAAATTCTTCTGACTTTTTCTGGTTAGGACTGAAATAAATAGTCAAGTTGCCTGTAGCATAGAAATTTTCGCGATCGCGCCACCACCACTTGATGAGACGGATGAGTAATTCTATTTGTTCGCGATGTAAATCAGATTCCAAGGGTGGTTCGTCACTGTAGATGTCGCCTGGTGGGAAAATTATAGTATCAATGACAAGAGATTGAGACATAGCGATGCCTGCGGCGGTAAACTACGCACTTTTTTGTCTTTATCCTATCGTAGGCGATCGTAAATTCGTAATTTGTAACTAGTAGTGCGTCAAGGACTAATTGACGGATAGATTTTCTGTAGAGACGGCGATTTATCGCGTCTTTATCCTATTGTAACAAGTCTTTACATCTGCTTAGATTTCATTCTTCATCTTTATACAATTCCTGCAACTCTTGTAATTGAGTTTTGCGGGAAACACGACGATATTTTTTACTTTCTAACTTCGGTTCATACTGAGTCTGTCCTTTGCCTTTAGTTTTTAGCTTCTGGGTAGATTCTGGATCGGCTTGTTGGTGAAGCTGAGTTTGCAGAGCGATCGCTTGCTCTAAAAATTCCAGATAATGCTCATAACGTTCCCAATTACCCCGAACTACACAACCAGGTTCGTCTCGATGCAAACAATCATTAAACCGACAGCTATCAGCTGCTAACCTCTGTCTTGCTTCTGGGAAATAACGGATTAATTCTTCCGGGCTACAATCAATATCAGGCTGATTAAAGCCGGGAGTATCAGCCAGAAACCCACCTAATGGTAATTCAAATAATTCTACGTGACGGGTGGTGTGACGCCCGCGAGATAGTTTACCAGAAACCTCACCCACGCGCAAGTGAGCATCGGGAATCAGCACATTAATCAAACTGGATTTACCAACTCCTGAAGGTCCTGCCAAGACGGTGATTTTGTCTTGCAATCGGTAAAGTAATTTGTCGATATTGATATTATTATTAACGCTCATAAATAGCGTTTGATAGCCCCAACCAAGAAGACGATCGCTTATTTCCGACTGCATCTGCGTTGAGACTAAATCGCCTTTATTCAGGCATAAAACTACATCCACACTAGTAGATTCCGCCTTGATTAGAAAGCGACTGAGTTGATAAGGTTCCAAAGGTGGATCAGCCACAGCAAACACAAGGAGAATTTGGTTAACATTAGCGATCGCCGGACGGTCTAATTCACTATTGCGGGGTAAAACAAAAGCGATCGCACCTCGTCCACCAGACCAATCTGGTTCTTCAACCACAACGCGATCGCCCACCATCACCTGTTGCCCAATTTTTTTCAACCGCGTTCTGCGAGTGCAGAGGAGGAAGGAGGGACAAGGAGAGGGGGGGAGG
>CASBQC010000394.1 GCA_949127805.1 Nostocales cyanobacterium PMM_0081 | reverse complement strand
GGAAGACTAAAATCATGCATTAAAAATTTTGGGAAAATCTGAGTTTAAAAACATAATTTAATTTTTCTCTTACACCATTTTAGTCTTGCCGTGCCAGTAGGGGCGTTAGGTACTCTAGACACATATTTATTTAGATAAAATAGTTCATTGCGCCGTAACGCACCAAATGACACTTTAACAACGTTAAACTTCAGCTACGATCCCGGAAGCTCTTTCTTTAAAGCTTCCAGCCTAGCCCAGCGCCGATCTACTGGTTTTTCCGAGTTACTCGCATTACTTGGAGTAATACCCGGACACTTGCGATTACAAAGCTGACGCAGAGGGATTGCTAAACACATCTGCTCATACAGCCATTCACTAGGATGAAAATATCCCTCTGGTGATAAACTTTCTAACAAATCCTCCATAACAACTTCCCGCTCTAGAGGCAAGTTTTCTGTTTCGTTAGCGGTTTCATCTAACCAAATAATTTCTTTTGTATCGAGTTGCAGACGATGATTGTAATTTTGCAAGCAGCGGTTACAGGTACAGGTAATAATTGCTTCTGCTTGACCGGACACTTGCAGGTAATTTCCATGATGCTGCACGCGGATGTTACCGCGAACTGGTGTCAACGTTTCTAAACCGGGCAGAAACTCTTCAACCTGAATTTCCTCTGTCCGCTCCGGGGCTTTTGTGAGCTGCGGAATGTAAATCGCGTCCATAGGATTGTGAGACATCAAGAACGAAAAGTTATCATAATCAGCATTCTTGCTGATTTTACATTATTTAGTTTAGCTTTGACTATCAAAGCAGGCGATCGCAACTAAATACAGTTTTCCGAAATTTATTATTAAAGACGCGATGTTTTTCGCGTCCCATCAAAAATCAATCAATTTAAGCCACAGTCAAGATTTGGAAATAAAATTATTCCAAACTAGCAGGACGCACCACCAGCTGACGATGCGGCTCTTTGCCTCGGCTGTAGGTTTCCAAATCACTAAACTCTTGAAAAAAGGTATGGATTTGACGACGTTCGGCTGAACTGAGCGATTTAATTTCCACTTCTCTACCAGTAGCACGCGCTTCTTGTGCTGCGGCTTCTGCCAAGGCACGAATTTCCGCTTGTCTTTTGACGCGGTAGCCGTTCAACTCGATTGTGTACGAGGCTTGCTGATCCTCTGATTGGTTCAAGTTGAGGACAGAGTTAGCCAAATACTGAATCGCATCTAGTACTGAACCATCAGTCCCAATTAACACCCGAATTTGTTCTGGTGTTAAATTGCTTTCATCAATCGTCAACCAGTAGTTATCAAGTTCTTGAAACTCGCCATCCCGACCTTGAGTGGTTTCTATTCCACCCGTAATCTCAGCATTTACACCAGTTATGTCCAGCAGTGTTTTTAACCACTGCTGACCACGTTGCATCGGTTCTGCAATCATCAACCTGTAGCCTTTTTCTTAGAACTTTTTGGCTCAAACGGTAGCGCCTTTTGTCCGGCGATTTCTTCCTGTTTTTTCTCAGATTCTACGATTTTTTGTAGATCCTCTGGTAGCGGTTCGCGGGAAAGTATATAGGTTTGCAATGTCTGGAAAATATTACCAATCACCATATACATCAGCACCCCGGCAGGCAGAGGAAAGAATAAAAACATCCCAGAAAAGATAACTGGAGTGATTTTATTTACCGTGTCTTGCTGGGGGTTGCCACCACTGGAATTTTGCCCAGAAAGCAATTGGCTAACATAAAGGCTGATTCCAAAGAATACGATCATGGCGACAATATCCCAGTGGATTGTGCCGTCTGGATCGGTTGCCCCAACTCTGCCTAAGGCATCAATAAATAGAAATCCTTTATTTGCCGCTAGTCCGGGAATTGTTGCCTGAATGGTAACATCTCCCGGCTGTAAGGCTTCTACGTTGCCTTCAGCATCAATTTTTATCCTATCTTCACCTTTAGTTATTTTCCATTCCGGAACTAACTTAGTTTCGGGGTGTTCTGCCAAGAGTGCTTCAAATGGCTTGCCCTCAAGTGTTTGATATTGTATCTTGGTGTGTTCTCCCACCGATAATTTGTTACCAGCCGGCAGTATGGCTGCTACTTTGACGTGTTCTTTATCGGCTACATAAATGTTTTGGGGAGGAGTGGCAAAGGCTTGAGGTTGAATTCTTTCTACTTGATCAGCAGGAAGGATTTGCAAGTTAACGTTGTAGTTCGCACCTGCAAAAGGTGAACCCCGCAAAGTAGCAAACAACGCCAATAAAACTGGCATTTGCACTACCAATGGAAAACATCCTGCTAGTGGGTTGCCAAATTCTTTTTGGACGTTCACCATTTCTTCTTGCTGCTTTTGCGGATCGTCTTTAAAACGCTCTTTGACTTCCGCCATCCGCTTTTGCATCAGAGGTTGCACAATTCGCATTTTCCGCATGTTGCGAATTGAACCAGCACTCAGGGGATAGAGCGCAAAGCGGACTATCAATGTCAAAGCAACGATCGCCAATCCATAACTAGGCACAATTCCATAGAACAAGTCTATGATTGGCAGCATCACGTTGTTCGAGAGAAAGCCGATACCAAAATCCATTATTCTGAATTCAACCTGAGTTACTGTAAATTGACTGAATCTAATTTATCGCTTTTATCGCTCATCATCATTTTCGTGCGGCGATATTCCACTACGGATAGCCGCACATTGTCTCGATAGTGGGTAGTGGATAGTGGATAGTGGATAGTGGGTAGCGGGTAGTGGATAGTCGTAAAAAAACAACAACCATCAACCATCAACGCTCCAACCATCAACTAACTACTTCTCCGTTAATTTTTACCAGTCCCAGTAAAATTAGGATTTTTGGCGGCAATTCTTGACAAAATGTAGTCGTAGGTTTCGCGAAATTTGGGAACTGCTCGCATTTCCAAGCGACTACCATTTCTGAGAGTTAGCACCATATCTCCCCACATGCCAATGCCACGGGGTACCTTGACTACTTTGACAATTTCTGAGTAAATTACGTCGGTGCGATCGCGTCCTCTCCAACCTCCTGTTACTGTCACTCGGCGATCGGTGATGCGGTAGCGCACCCATAATGCCCTGACAATCGCCCCAACTGTCAATGGTAAACCCACAACACTTAACCCAATCAGCACGCTTATAATTAAATCCCCGATATGGGGACCACCTTCATAATAAACATCTTCTTTAATACCCATTTAATACCTCAGCTTGTGCCAACAACTGCTCTAATTCTTGCAGAAATTGTTCTCTTACGCACTCTTGTGCGGCTGTTGGTTTCACAATTACTACTAGCCGCCAACCTGGTAATAATTTGGGCAACAATTTATGCAAAGCCGCTGCAATCTGCCTTTTGAGCCGATTGCGAACTACTGCCCGTTTGCTGACTTTGGTGCTAATCGAAATGCCAATGCGGGTGCTGACAGGATTTGCGTCATCAGTGGGTTGTGTAGTTGTAGCGGCAACATCCTCATAAGGCACTCTTGAAGATGACGGTCGTAAGGCTCTCAATGTTAAATAAGAACCATGACGACGAGTTCCTTCTCGGAAGACTGCCTGAAAATCTTTTCGTGATTTGAGCCGATTTGCTTTAGGTAAAGCCACTGATAAATGCGATCGCCTTGAAATTTCCTAAACGCTCAGACGATGACGTCCCTTTTTTCTTCTTGCCCTAATCACATTTCTTCCATCTGGTGTCCGCATCCTGGCACGAAAACCAGAAGTTCTTTTTCTCTTACGGCAAGTGCCGCCCAAAGTTCTCTGCATACTGTTCTCCTCTTCGGCTTATATCAAAACTCACAATCTCGCATTTTACCACATAATGGGGGATTGTTAGTGGGAGTGTTGGAGCGTTGGAGCGTTGGAGCGTTGGAGCGTTGACGGTTAAAGTTATCCACCAACCACTATCCACTATCCACTAACCACTAACCACTAACTAACGTTGATAATCCAGGTTCCTACGTAACGCAATAATGGCACATCGCCTGGGGAGAGTACTTGACAATTAAAATAAAATGTGCCACCAAAAGCGGGATTTTGGACATTAGACAACTCCAAGACAACGTTCGTACCTGCGGGAACTGGCTCTTCTGGGAAGATTTCAATCACCCGTCCTTCTTTATCCCACTTCACCTCAGATACGGCAACTTTTTTGTTATTGACGAGTACGTTAATCTTCTTGCGGTCAAAAGTCCCTTTGTAATAACTTGGATAGTTAACGACGAATTGAGCTGCCGCTAATTTCATCTTTTTGGCGGGAATTCTCAGATTATAGCGATCCCATCCATTTGTTTGACCACCAAAATCTAACCGGAAAGGCAGCTGATTTTTGCCTTCAATCCCGCTAAACAGTGTAAATCCAGGTAAGCTCTGTGCCAAGGTGACGGCTGGCAACCCAGTCACCAAGCAGCCAGTCACGGCTAAAGCCGAAAGTAAACGTCGCATTTTTAGG
The DNA here is from genome assembly GCA_949127805.1 of Nostocales cyanobacterium PMM_0081. Lineage (GTDB taxonomy): Bacteria > Cyanobacteriota > Cyanobacteriia > Cyanobacteriales > Nostocaceae > Hassallia. Next base: position 5,074 of record CASBQC010000394.1, on the reverse strand, counting down.
CTCCTCTGACAGATATAAGTCTTTTAATTTAAATAACTGGGCGTTATTGTTCTTAACTAAACTTTACTACTGACTTGATGACAATGGACGTTAAATGGCAATGAAAAGTGCCATGATACCTAAATTTTTGCTTTGCGATATCCAAATATCACAGTAAAGTGTTTTACTTGATAAATAAAGACTTTTGAGCCTTTATTTCGCCTCAAGTCATTTTTGATTTTGGGTAGATTGGTTGCTCTAGCACAAGCGTTACAACTTAAGTTGGAATTATCACAGAAAACACACTGATAGAAGTGGATTGTGTTTATAAATATGTAGAAGTGTATCTAAAAGAAAGATGTTTGTGATAAAAGTTGATTGACAGAGAGAGCGATCGCCTGTTGAATTGCGCTAAATTCATGATTGTTAAACTTGACTGCAAGCAGGAAGCATTCAGATTTTTCAGGGGAATAAGCGCGCGTTAAAACAATATAATTAATCTTCTGCAACGTCAAGAAAAAATACAAAAATTTTTCAATGCCTAAAACAAGTTGAAGACAAAGATGCAAAATTTGGGGTTCAACATAGGATGTCTATTATGTAGCTATGAATGCAATTGCCTGAAATGATGACATCTGCAAGCTTAAGTGCTCCCGCCTCGTTCCGACTGGGACAATAGCTGATAGCCTGAGTACACTTGCACATCTTGTGTGCGCTAAATCCGGAAAATAGAAAAATTTTGCACATCTTGTAGACAATAGGTATTTCTTTCAAGGAGATTTCATGAAAATAGCGGTTGCTAAAGAGATAGAAGTTTGTGAACGTCGTGTAGCATTAATTCCCGATACCGTAGCCAAATTGGTAAAACAAGGCTTGGAAGTATTGGTAGAAGCAGGTGCGGGTGAACGAGCATTTTTCGCTGATAGTGCTTATGAAGCAGCAGGAGCGAAAATAATCGCTGATAGTGCCACTTTATGGGGTGAAGCAGATATTTTGCTCAAAGTCAGTCCCCCACAAGAGCGAGAAGATGGACGTTCAGAAATTGATTTACTTCATGAGGGAGCTGTATTAATCAGCTTCCTCAATCCGTTAGGAAATCCCGTAGTAGCGCAGCAACTCGCAAATCGCAAAGTCACGGCTTTGAGTATGGAGATGATTCCCCGTACCACCAGAGCGCAAAGCATGGATGCTTTGTCCTCACAGGCATCAATCGCGGGTTATAAAGCGGTATTGATTGGTGCAGCAGCTTTACCTAAATACTTCCCGATGTTGACGACAGCCGCAGGTACGATCGCACCGGCTAAAGTATTTATTATGGGGGCAGGTGTAGCCGGATTGCAAGCGATCGCCACCGCTAGACGTTTGGGATCTGTTGTCGAAGCCTTTGATATTCGTCCCGCTGTCAAAGAAGAAGTGCAAAGCTTGGGAGCAAAATTCGTCGAAGTCAAACTCGAAGAAGAAACCGTTGCCGCTGGTGGTTACGCTAAAGAAATCTCTGAAGCTAGCAAACAGCGGACCCAAGAAGTTGTCGCAGAACACGTTAAAAATGCCGATATTGTCATTACAACCGCTCAAGTTCCAGGAAGAAAAGCACCGCTACTGGTAACTGAAGAAATGGTAGCGCAAATGAAGCCCGGTTCAGTAATTGTTGATATCGCTGCCGAACAAGGTGGTAACTGCGCTTGCACCGCTCCTGGTAAAGATATTGTTTGGAATGGCGTTACTATCATCGGTCCGATTAATTTACCATCATCAATGCCAATCCACGCCAGCCAATTGTACGCCAAAAATGTCACATCTTTGATGCAATTGCTAATTAAGGACAAAGCATTACAGGTGAACTTTGCTGACGACATCGTTGATGCAGCTTGTATTACCCACGCTGGCGAAATTCGTAACTCACGGGTGCGAGATGCGCTACAAAGTTTCAGTACTCAACCAGCGGTTAGTTAGAAAATTATTAACCGCAGATAAACGCGGATAAACGCGGATTAAATCCATCTGTGTTCATCTGTGGTTCGCTTCAAAAAGGAGTTTTCAACACATGACAGAAGCATTAATTGCAGCTTTATTTGTATTTGTTTTGGCATCATTTACTGGCTTTGAAATCATCAACAAAATACCACCAACGCTACACACACCCTTAATGTCAGGCTCAAATGCCATTTCGGGAATTGCGGTACTTGGGGCAATTGTTGCCAGTGGTGCGAGAGAGACGAATCTTTCGGTAATTCTCGGTTTGATTGCTGTGGTATTGGCAATGATTAACGTGGTGGGTGGTTTCCTCGTCACCGATCGCATGTTACAAATGTTCAAGAAAAAGGAGATTAAGGCGTGAGCGATTTTATACCAACCGGGATTCAGCTAACGTACTTAGTCGCTGCATCTTTGTTTATTCTAGGTTTGAAAAAGCTGGGTTCACCTGCGACAGCGCGAAATGGTAATCTGATTGCAGCGGTGGGAATGTTGCTGGCGATTGTGGCAACGCTGCTGGATCAGAAGGTGTTGAATTATGAGATGATTTTGTTAGGTTTAGCGATCGGCTCGGTGATTGGGGCGATCGTGGCTTACAAAGTCCAAATGACGGAAATGCCCCAAATGGTGGGTTTACTCAACGGTTTGGGTGGTGCCGCTTCTGCGCTGGTTGCTGTTGCGGAATTTTGGCGTTTGCTCGATCATGGTGAAGCAATACCCCTGGATGTCAACATCTCGATGCTGTTAGATGTGTTGATTGGTGGTGTGACTTTCACCGGTAGTTTTCTAGCCTTTGCCAAATTGCAAGGTTTAATTAGCGGTTCTCCGATTACATTTCCGTTGCAGCAACCGTTTAACCTGTTGCTTCTCGGTGCTTATATAGCAGGCAGTGCCTATTTAATTGTATCCCCCCACAGCCTACCTGTATTCTTAGGTGTGGTTGCCGTTTCTCTGGTGCTGGGTGTGATGTTTGTCATCCCCATCGGTGGCGGTGATATGCCTGTGGTAATTTCGCTGTTAAACTCGTTATCGGGGATAGCTGCGGCTGCTGCTGGTTTTGTGGTGATGAACAATATGTTAATCATCGCTGGGGCTTTGGTGGGAGCATCTGGTTTAATCCTTACCGAGATTATGTGTAAGGCAATGAACCGCTCTTTATTTAGTGTGCTATTTAGTGCTTTTGGTTCAGCCTCTGCGTCTGGTGGTGGTGCTGGTGGTGGTAGTGCGATCGACCAAACTGTTCGCAGCATCGATCCCGAAGAAGGGGCGATGATGTTGGGTTATGCGCGTTCTGTGGTAATTGTACCTGGTTACGGGATGGCGGTTGCTCAGGCACAGCATAGTGTCCGGGAATTGTCAGATCAGCTAGAAAAAATGGGTGTTGATGTTAAGTATGCTATTCATCCGGTTGCGGGGAGAATGCCGGGGCACATGAATGTGTTGTTAGCTGAGGCGAATGTGCCTTATACTCAGCTTTACGATATGGAAGATATTAATCCTCAGTTTGAGCAAGCTGATGTGGCTTTGGTAATTGGGGCAAATGATGTAGTAAATCCGGCAGCGCGGAGTGATGTAAATAGCCCGATTTATGGTATGCCGATTTTGGAAGTGGATCGGGCAAAGCAGACGATTGTAATTAAGCGCGGGATGAGTACGGGTTTTGCCGGTGTAGATAATGAGTTGTTCTACAAGGAGAAAACGACGATGCTTTTTGGTAGTGCTAAGGATATGGTAGCGAAGTTGGTTTCTGAGGTGAAGCAGCTTTAACGAACCGCAGAGGCGCAGAGAGCGCAGAGTGTAGAGACGCGAAATTTCGCGTCTTTACTTTTTTGAGGGTATTAAGCTATCCCATTTTTCGACTGTTGGCTTATATAACCAATAATCCAGCTTGATATCATCAACAAGCCCTCTAAGTTCAGGATCGGGCCAAATGTGAAGCCGATCCTCACATCCAACCTCTCTTGCGGCTGTTTCAATATCATTCCATTGCCTTTTAAAGCATTCTGCCCATGACTTTTTATACCTTATGGAATCCGTAAAATCCAAGCCTGCCGCTATCATCCGTTTTCCATTACTTCCGCGAGCATTAATAGGCTCCCAAAATATAACTTCTGGATTGATACACATTATTTTTTCCAAATGTCTTTTGAAATCATCTAAAGTCATATTCGGAGGAGTAGGGGCAACTGCAACATACATCCTACACCCAGCTTTATGACCTGCCAGCATTGCTTTATAACGTTCTGAAGGAGGAGGAGCTTGAGGTTCAATCTGGCGACTGAGTTCATCATTTAGGTATGGTAAACTCATGCCAACGATCACGTTGGTACGATTAAGAATATCAATATCATTTACCCATAACAGACCACGAGTAAGAATCCGGACTTTTTTGTTATATCTCGATAAAGCCTCAACAACACCCCGCGTAACATTTGCAGTCTGTTTAGTTTGATACGGGTCAGTGCCAGAACAGACTAATACTACACCTTTTCCTGGTGGTGTTTCACGCCAAGTCCTTTTACGACTAAGGATTTTTTCTAGTTGCTCAGGTATCTCTTCTCTAACAAATAAATACTGTCCCCAATCCATTTGAGGATCGCTTACTCCTTTTGAATGTAATTGTGCTTGCTTTGTCCTAATTGCCGGCGTTGAAGGTACATAACAGAATGTACATCCATGCAAACACCCTGATGCTACATTAACCACATAGTCACATAGCCCTTTTTTGTTAAGAGCGCTCTGTTGCAAAGGATTAACAATTTTTTCAACGCCTTTAACAATAGACATAACACACACTTTTATTTATATAGTTTGTTATTATTACAACCCGCACATGTTTTGTTTGGTTGTAGTATTTAGATAAAAAATGTTTAAAAAAATGAAAGCTGTTTATATCTAGTTAATTTTATTATATCACGTTTCCGTAAATCCACTTTACGCTCTTTTACTATTTTACCTTTTCTCCAAATCTCTATTTCTTTCTCATTTTTCAGTAGATTAATATATCTTGTATAATGCTCTTTACTAGCTGGATTACATTCCATAGTTTGATGACAAAGGTCACCAAAAATAATTCCGTCTTGATTATTACGTATAAGATTGCCCAAATCAGTATCCAATT
>CASBQC010000393.1 GCA_949127805.1 Nostocales cyanobacterium PMM_0081 | reverse complement strand
TTTCAGACATTGGAAAAAGGGTCATGCTGTGAGAAATATTAGTTGTAAAGAATTAGTCCCTAAACTAGAAAAAATTCTAGAAATTAATAACTCTGTTGAAAAAGATGTCCCCCCCGTAGCAGATCCTTATCATTATCTCCATTGGTTGCAAACGGGTAAACGCCATTATCCAAGTTACTACGATCGCTTAAAAAAATCAGCTGCCTGTGCTGGTTTTGGAGGATTTTTTGTACCACCTTATCCGAAAAATCCAGGAAACCTAATTAATCGTGCTGTCAAGCAAGTTCTGATCAAGCTGAATTTAAAAACAAACAGAGTTGTGCAATGGGATAGTTGGCGATTCTGGGAATCATTAGCAGCAGGATGTGCTACCTTTCATGTAGATTTTAATAAATATGGAATTGCCCTTCCAGTTATGCCAGAAAATTGGCGACATTACATTGGAATTGACTTAGACAACGTACAAGAAGCAGTAGATAGAATAGTTAACGATCCAGAAATTATCGAAAGAATCGCTACGCAAGGTAGACTTTGGGCACTTGAACATTATAGCCCTACACCCACAGCATTACGTTTTCTAGAGACAATTCATAAAAATAAAAGAATAGATGATTTAAAACAAGAGAAGTATTTAACAGTTGGAAAATAAGTAACACAGCAAAATTTAGATATAAATGATTAGAAACTAAAATTATGATAGATACTTATAACTTAAAAACACCTCTAGTTAGCGTCATTATACCAACTTATAATAGACCAGAGTATCTTAAAGTGGCGATCGCTAGTGCTGTGAAGCAGACTTATCAAAACACTGAAATTATCATTTCTGATAATTGCAGTACAACAAATACTCAAGCAATAGTTGAATCTTTTCATGATTCACGGATTCGATTTTGGAGACAACCGACAAATGTCGGAATGTTTGCTAATCAAATGCACGCATTCAAAATGGCGCGAGGAAAATACGTTGCTAGTCTCCATGACGATGACATGTGGAACGAAGACTTTTTAGAAAAGCTGATTCCGCCGTTAGAAGAACATCCAGATTTAATTTTAGCTTTTTGCGATCAATATATTATAGATGCAAATGGCGTAATTGATTATGCTGGTACTGAAGGAAATACACGCAGTTATAAACGTGACCAGCTTGCACAAGGAGTTCACCACAATTTAGTGAAAATCGCGTTAATAGATAAAAGTATAGCTACTGCCGCAGCTTGTGTGATTCGCAATGATTTTGTTGATTGGGATAATATTCCTCTTGAAGTTGGTGGTATGTGGGATACATATCTGGCATACATGTGTTCTATATCTGGTCATGGAACTTATTATTATCCAGAACGACTAACTCGTTATCGTGCTCATGAGCAAACTGATACTATGCTAAGTGGTAGTCGAGATGCTCAAATAAAAATTCGGAAAGCACAAAATGAAATATTTTGTTATAACCGGTTTATGGAAGATAGCAGACTAAAAGAATTTAAGTCATACTTTAAGCAACAATGGTTAGAAGCTAATACAACTTTGGCTATTGGTTTGATGCGAACAAAAAAAATAGCAGAAGCACGCCCTTATCTTTGGCGTGTGATTAACGAACAAAAGTTTAACTTGCGAACTATAGTAGCGCTGACAATAAGCTTTATTCCGCAACCTCTAGCCAATAAATTATTAGGAGGATAAAAACAATTAAGTTGATTAGAGTTGGATATTTATAAGTTTGTCACCAAAAAATAACTGCGCGGTCATCAATTAAATTTAAATAAAAGGAAGGTGGTTTGTGAAACTTTGTATCGTTACGCCATATGTGATTAAAGGTGATGGTCAAGGTCGGGCAAACTATGAGATTGTCTGGGAAGCGATTCGTCGCGGACATCACGTCACTTTAGTAGCCAGAAAAGTAGCTCCAGAACTACAAGAAAATAGCCAGGTTAATTGGGTTTATTTTTCCGTCGAAGGTTATCCAACACAACTTGTGCGGGAAATGATGTTTTCAAGGGCAAGCGGTTCTTGGTTGCGTCAGCACCGCGATGAATTTGATTTAGTACAAGTGTACGGTGCGATTACGTCGGAGAAAGGAGACGTGAATACATCGCAGTTTGTACACACTTCTTGGTTGCGATCGCCTGCACATACATCACGAGTCAACCATAATATTTATGGTTTTTACCATTGGGTGTACACAAATTTAAACAGCTATTGGGAAAAAAAGGCATTTCGTCAAGCGAAAGTGTCAGTGGCAGTATCTGAGAAAATCAAAAATGAATTGGTACAGGATCTAGGAATCGCAAGCGATCGCATTCGCGTGATTTTGAATGGTGTGGATGTGGAGGAGTTTGTTCCAGGTGCTGTAGACCGACAAAAATTAGGTCTACCAGAAGATGTAACTCTAGCGCTTTTTGCCGGTGATATCCGTACCAATCGCAAAAACTTAGATACAGTATTACATGCCTTAGTACAAGTCCCAGATGTACACTTAGCAGTTGCCGGCGATACTACCGGCAGTCCTTATCCTGAGCTAGCAGCATCGCTTTCCTTAAGTGAGCGAGTACACTTTTTAGGATTTCGGCGCGACATTGCCCAACTGATGCAAGCGGTGGATTTATTCGTATTTCCGTCACGTTACGAAGCTTGCACCTTAGTCATGATGGAAGCAATGGCATCAGGACTACCCGTAATTACCGCAACTACAGCAGGGGGTGCAGAAATAGTGACCCCAGATTGTGGATTTGTTTTGGCAGACTCCGATGATGCCAACGGTTTGGCAGAAGCACTGACTATTTTAAAAAGCGATCGCCATCTCAGGGAAAAAATGGGTCAAGCTGCCCGCATCATCGCAGAACAAAATACTTGGACTAGTAAGGCTCAAAGCTATGTAGATTTATTTGAGGAGTTAGTAAATGACCAGTATCACCGTTCTCATACCGACTTATCGCCGACCTCTAGACCTGGTGCGTTGCCTGGAAGCGCTGAAAAAGCAAATTCGCCAAGCAGATGAAGTATTGGTAGTAGTGCGTGATACTGATGCGGAAACTTGGACATTTTTGCAAAGCTTTAACCTGGAATCGCTGCCACTACGCACCGTAACTGTGAAAGTTCCGGGAGTAGTCGCAGCCATGAATGCAGGTTTGGATATCGCGCAGGGGGATATCGTTGCCACAACCGACGACGATGCAGCACCACACCCTGATTGGCTGCAACGCATGGAAGCTTACTTTTTGTCAGATAGCAACATCGGCGCTGTGGGTGGACGCGACTGGCAGTATATAGGGGAGCAAATAAAGGAAGTAGGCGATCGCTTGTGTGTCGGTCGGGTGCAGTGGTTTGGACGGGTGATTGGCAATCATCACTTGGGTGCCGGACCGGCTCGCGAGGTAGACGTACTTAAGGGAGTGAACATGGGTTTTCGCTTTTGCGCCCTCAAAGGACTGCGCTATGATGAGCGGATGCTAGGTACTGGTGCCCAAGTACATTTTGAATTGGCATTCACCCTGCCGTTGAGACGAGCGGGTTGGAAAATTATTTTCGATCCGTTAGTCGCAGTGGATCACTATCCCGCAGAGCGTTTTGATGAAGACCAGCGAGATAATTTTAATAACATCGCTTGGAGCAATGCTGTACATAATGAAACCCTAGCTTTACTAGAATACTTTTCATCAGTACAACGTATTGTATTTGTGGTTTGGGCAATATTAATTGGTACGGGAAAAGCGTTGGGTTTTGTACAGTGGTTGCGATTGCTACCCAGTGAAGGAAAATTGGCGGGGCAGAAGTGGCTGGCATCTATACAGGGACGAATTCAGGGTTGGCAGACATGGCAACAGCACTATAAGACGAAAAACTTCTCAACAAACTACTTGCACCCTGGAGATGTACAGTGACTTCCAACCAGATACTTTTTAATCCTTTTTTGAAAGAAAGTTATTCTCCAGAAGAGCGATCGCTACAGGGTTGGATCGTAATTTTTGGCTTTTTACTGATTTCCTTAGCGTTCTACCTTGGTCCGGCTGCCAGCCTGCGCCTAATCTTTCCGATAGTAGCTTTGATTACAGCCGTGTTCCTCTACTTGCGGCATCCCATTCTCTATCTAGGCTTTACGTGGTGGATGTGGTTTCTCTCGCCGTTATTTACCCGCTTAGTTGACCTTAAGGTTGGCTGGGACCCAACTCGTCAGATGCTCGTAGCACCTTATTTAGTGGTGTTTGTTAGCATAGGAACCTTATTCCGATATCTTCCTAGTGCCTATCGTCTAGGTGGCTTATCTTTTATTTTGGCTTTTGCAGGGGTGTTCTATGGCTTTCTCGTTGGGATGGTTCAGAACCAACCGGTTCCTGTGGCACGCAACCTCCTGGACTGGTTGATTCCCCTCCTCTTCGGTTTTCACTTATTTATTAACTGGCGAGATTATCCTAGTTATCGCCAAAACATTGAGCGCACATTTCTCTGGTGCGTACTGATTTTAGGAGTTTACGGTATATATCAATTCGTGGTAGCTCCTGAGTGGGACAGGTACTGGCTGATAAAATCAGAACAGTTTACCAGTTCTGGAAACCCTGTACCTTTTGGAATGCGCGTGTGGAGTACAATGCACTCAATTGGTCCGTTTGGTGCCACAATGCAGGCTGGTTTGCTGTTATTGTTCACCAGAACTGGACCTTTAATTCTTCCTGCCTCAGCATTTGGTTACTTGTCGTTCTTACTTGCACAAACACGTACCAATTGGGGGGGCTGGTTATTAGGAATGATTATGATTATGGGTTCGGTAAAGGCGCGGATTCAAATGCGCTTAATTATTATACTTTTGGTGATGGTAGTCTGTGTCGCGCCATTGCTGACTATTGAGCCAATTTCCACCGTTTTAGCAACTCGTTTTGAAAGTTTTGCCAATCTTAAAGAAGATAGCAGCTTTAGGGATAGATCGAGCAGCTATGACAGAAACCTGAGTGTAGCACTTTCTAACACTCTGGGTAATGGGTTTGGAAGTAGTTTGAAGGTGGACGAAAAAACTGGTCGAATAGAAATTTTTGTCATTGACAGCGGCATTTTAGATACGTTTTTCACCATCGGCTGGTTTGGAGCCATCCCTTATCTAAGTGGGCTAATCTTGATGCTATATCAAGTTTCACAGTATACAGAGACACGTTTCGACAGTTTTATGAGTGTTGCCCGCGCGATTGGTGTTAGTGCCTTTTGTCAGCTAATTATTGGTAGCGGAATGCTGAGTATCGCGGGCATGATTCTTTGGGGATTTTTGGCTATGGCTATGGCAGGGCATAAATACTATCAGCATCAAGGGATTACTACGTCTAATCAATATCAAAGCATGACTGTACTTAATCAGAGGTCAATTACATGAAAGTTGCTCTCATAATGCCACTGGCTGAACAACGCGGCGGAAGTGAAATGACTTTCTGGGACTTGCTGCAACAAGGACGACATGGGGATGTAGAGTGGTTGGTAATTTTTAATGAAGACGGTCCGTTGGTAGAGCAAGTGCGATCGCTTGGTATTTCCACTATAGTTGTGCTTGGTAGTCGTGTACGCGAATTGCACCGTTTAGTCGCCACCGCAGCCAAGATAGCTTCTATAATCAGGCGCGAACGTGTAGATGTTATCGTCAGCTGGATGTGGTTGTCCCACCTCACGGGAGGGCTGGCGGCGCTGCTGGCTGGCATACCTGCAATGTGGTATCAGCAGGAAATTCCAGATAATAAAAGCTTTTTAAACCGCATGGTCAATTTGATGCCCGCGCGTGGTGTAGTCACAATTACTAAAGCTATTCAAGAGGCACAGTCACAAATTTTACCGAACACTCCAGTATATTTAGTGCATCCAGGGGTGGCACTAGACCGCTTCGAGCCGGCTGTTCTGCCAACTCCTGCGACGATGCGCTCAAAGCTGGGTTTGCCCTTGCATGGACCTTTAATTGGAATTGTCGGACGATTGCAACGCTGGAAGGGAATGCACGTTGTTGTGGAGGCAATGCCGAAAGTCTTGCAGAAGTATCCCGATGCCCATTGTGTGGTTGTTGGGGGTAAGCATGACTTGGAACCGGATTATGAAGATTTCTTAAAAGAGAAAATAACAGCGTTGAACTTAAGCGATCGTGTCATTACAGTTGGGCTACAACGCAATGTGCCAGAATGGATGCAGGCGATGGATGTATTTGTTCATGCCTCTGATAACGAACCGTTTGGTTTGGTGGTTATTGAGGCGATGGCGTTAGGCAAACCCGTAATTGCTGGCAATGCTGGCGGACCGACTGAAATAATTACCCACGGTGTAAATGGACTGCTAACGCCTTACGGTGACTTCGATGCATTGGCGATCGCAATTCTCCGTTATCTTGACGACCAAGAATTTGCCCGTAATGCCGCACTTGCAGCGCGACAACGTGCCCTCGATTTTTCTACCCAACGTTATGCTCAAAACTTTATAAATGCGGTTCGTTCTGCGGTGCCAAATGTTTCTGAAGTTAACGCTGAGTTGCCTTTAACTTAGACAAAAAACAAGGCATATTGCAGACGTTAATAAATAACTCATATCATATCCGTTGATGCTTGATTTGGAAGATTTTTATTGTTTAATGTCTGGGGTACAAATACACCTAGTACGACCATAATAGTTGTCATGTAAGAGACAATACTTGCCCATAAAAGGTGGTTGTTTTGGAAATGCCAAGCAGCGATCGCTAGGGGGATAAAACCCAAGAAAAAGGCGAGTAATACGGCATTACGTAAGATTGCACTTTCCTTTAAGCCGATAAAGTAACCTTCGAGAATGAAAGCGATCGCAGTAATTACTAAAACAGGTAACAACCAGATTGTATACCTATTAATGTTGGCGTTTACCTCTGGATGGTTAGTCAACAGCCCAAAAACTTGGTCTGGAAAAATAATACATATAAAAGCAAAGGCTAAAGCGATCGCTAAACTTGCCACCATAGAGACAGTTAGCAATGGTATCATCTGTTCTCTATTTCCCTTACTTTTAAAATTGCCAGTCAGCGTTTGCGTTGTCAACCCGATACCTTGAACTGCAAACTGACTCAAAAAAGCAATTTGCAACAGCAAACCGTTTTGTGCTAAAACTTCTGTTCCTAGCACCGCACTCAGATTAGTAAAGATAGAATAGGCAGAAATCAGCGCTACAAATCGAATTAGAATATTCATCTTGAGTGCAAAAGTATCTTTAAGTGCTACCCAATCAAACATGTCTTTTACTGCGGCTGGTAAAACTTTCCAATCAATAGTCAAGCCAACCCCAACCAAACCAATCAACAATGCCAAATACTGACTGATAGCTGTTGCTAAACCGGCTCCCATGCTTTCCCAACCCCACTTGACAATCATTAGATAGTCAAGCAACACATTAGAACCATTACCAACAATCGACATTAGCAGCACTATACCATTCATTTCCCGCCCCAGAAACCAACCAAATAGGACAAAATTGAGCAAAACAGCAGGTGCACCCCAAATCCGTCCGGAGAAATAATCAACCCCAGAGGCTTCAATTTCTGGAGAACCACTCAACAGTAAAAAACCAAACTTCTGAATAGGGTATTGCAATAGTAGAATCAGTAAAGCAAGTGTTAAGGCAATTAAACCACTTCTTAATCCAGCCAATAATATAGTTTTAGGTTCATCAAGTCCTACAGCTTGAGCAGTCAGAGCGTTAGTACTCGACCGCATAAATTTTAAAACCCGATAAAGGTAGTCAAAAAGGATAGTTGCCAAAATCACCCCAGCCAAGTGACGGATATCTGCCAAATGTCCCAAGAAGGCAATATCTACTAACCCCGCTAGGGGAACCATCATATTAGACAACACACTTACACTCGCCAGTCCATAAAAGCGGGGTAAAAAATTGTATTTAGTTGATGTAAATGCCATGGTATTTTAATGCAACTGCTATTAATATCATGTCAGTTTAATTGACATTAATAAAAAAATCCTAAATCCTTGTACAGACGTAGCATTGCTACGTCTGTACATCGTATGTAATCTAACGGACATGATATAACTCAGAAATCCAAACTGCTGAGTGTTTCGTACTAGCTACAAATATTCTAGATGAAAACATCCTCAGCAAGTCAGAAATGATTTCTGAATATCAATAGCTTAGAGTTAATGACAATAGGACTTTGGGATAGCGCTCCTTCGAGCGATCGCATCCACTAAAAAGATAATGGAAAAAGCCAGAAACCTTTATAGAGACGTAGCAGTGCTACGTCTCTACATCTTTTCCACTTTTGCGTGTCTATTGAAAATGGGGTGAAGCAAAACGCCCACTTGTAAATATAATACCTACCTATTTTTCCATAGCTTCTTTCAACGCCAATCGTTGTGGCTTTACATAGGGTACGTAGGTACTACTAGAATTAGATACTCCATTTGCTACAACCCCAACCAAATTTAACTTGCTCAACATCGTTGTAGCCTGTGTCAATTGAGTTCGAGTTACCTTACCAATACTTGCCACCATGACCACGCTGCGACAAGATGATGCTGTGAGTATAGCATCCACCATACCCAGAACTGGAGAAGCATCAATGAGTACTAGATCGTAGTTCTCCTCAAATGCTGCCATCAATTGCGTCATGCGGGGGGAACTCAATAAATTAGCTGGATCGCCAGGGGAAGGTCCTGCGGTCAAAATATCAATGTAAGATGAACCTGAAGATTGAATATTAATTTGGTTGGGTAGAGCAATATCACTTGCCAGCAGAGATGAAAGCCCCTGTTCATTTGGCAGATTAAGTTGTTTATGCAGACTGGGATCGCGTAAGTTTGCATCAATTAGCAATACTCTTTTGTGTAAACGGGCAGCACTCATGGCCAAACCCAATGCTAAAGCGGACTTACCCTCATCCGGCAAAGCTGAAGTGATCATCAAAGATTTGAACGTAGCAACAGAATTCATCAGTTCAATATTCTTATAAATCAGATCCAGCGATTCCCAACGCGGTGGGGATTGCAGCACCTGAATTGTCCAGGGAGCTAGTACTTCTGGCTTGCCAAAAGGCAACTTTATCACTGATTCTCTGGGTTTAGCCGGCGGCAACTTAGGAGTAGTTCCCAACAAAGGCAAGGCAACCTGCTTCTCCAACTCAGCAGTAGTATGAACAGAATCATCACTTGCTTCCCGGACAAAGGCAGCAATTCCTCCCAACATTAACCCTACGACTGCACCCAATAGAAGGTTTGTCTGAGAGTTTGGACCCATTCGTTCACCTTTTTGGGGTAGTTCCAAAACTTCCCAATTAAATCCACCCTTGTCAAGTTCCTGCCGCAATTCCTGCTCAGATTTCAAAAGGTTTTGCAACCTTTCACGGCTAAGTAGTATCTGCGGTTGTAAGCGACTGTACTCACTCAATAAAGCTGGGTAGCGTTTGAGTTCTTCACGCAACTGAGTCTCTTTTGGTAGGAGTGTTTCATCGCGAGCACTTAAACCAACTATATTTGTCTGTGTTTCTGCTAGCTGACCGGCAAGGTTGAGGTCAATTTGACTCAGCTGTCCTTGTTCTAAAAGAGTGTCTCCGGAAGGGTTAACAGCAGCAGTAGTTTTTCCTAAAGTTCGCCCTACCTCTTGTTGCAATAATTGCTTCTGGCTTTGAAGCTGTTCTATAAGTTTTTGTACGCTGGGAGTCTCATCCGTGAAACGCAAACGTTCCTGCGCTAGAGCCAGTTCTGTTTTTTGGATTTCGTTGAGTAACCCTTGATACCGAGTAGACTGACTCAGACGCGAAGCAACTAGGGCATTCTGTGGAGTACGCTTAAGTTGTGCTTCCAAAGATTTTTGCCGAGCCAAAGTTTCCTCATACAGAGAACGAGTTTCGCGTCGCAACTGCACAATTCTGTTCAAATCGTCTTCTAGAGCTTTAGCCTGTTGCTCTGGGTCGATAAATTTCTGGGTACTGCGGAACTGTTGTAATTTTTTCTCAGATACTGTCAGGTCTTCACGTACTTTTTTTAACTCTTCTCTGTTGTATCTCAGACCCTTTTTTAAACGCTCATCCTGCTGTTTGATGTTGTATTCTAGATAAACTTTCTGAATTGCATCTAGAACTTTTTTTGTCTTTACTGGATCTGTGCTAATGTAGTCTGCTTGGAAAATTTTAGTAACAACATCCTTTTCTCCTGTTAATTGCTCCAAAACTAAAGAGCTTTTAATCTCACCTATAGTTATATCGGGATAATCAGGCTTAAGTTTATCAACCGCTTTTTGAATAAGTCCAGAACTCTTCATCACGTTAAGCTGGGTTGCAAAGTCTATCTGAACACTAGACTCGGTAAACTTATTTTCTGCTCCACCTCCTTCTTTCTTACCTTGATAGTTTGGTTCTACCTGCAACTGCATTGAGCTTTTGTAGGTAGGTTTGGTCTTAGAAGTTAAAAAATGTGCAGTTCCTACCGAAGCAAGAAATACTACTAAAAACCAAGGAAATCTCCGGATTAAAATTGCAAACAGTTGTCCGTAACCCGGTTCTGTTTCAGCAATTGGATTTACATTGGGATTTAGACTACTAGTTTGAATCACGTTTACTATCCCTCAGCTAACAGTTTAAATAAATGATGGATGTAGGCTACAAGTTTGGTCAATAACTTGTTCTACTTGATTAAAAAATGCCTCTTCCGAAAAATGTGCTATGGCATGATTGCGGATGTCGGCATAATCCCAATTGATTTCCCTGGCTTCTAGTAGTGCGGCTTGTAGAGATTCGGGCGTTTGTCTCTTAAAAAAGACTCCTGTCTTTCCAGGTATTTGAGTATCTATTACTCCACCGGCTCCATAGGCAATGACTGGTGTTCCACTAGCATTAGCTTCTACTGGAACTAATCCGTAATCTTCTAAGGCTGCCACAATAACAGACGTAGCTTTAGAAAACAACTGAGTGCGTTCTGCATCAGTGACATGTCCTAAAAACTCAATATTATCTAATGCTTTGGATTTTAACCTGTCCTGTTCTGGACCGTTTCCTGATATTAATAACCGCCACCCCAGCCAATTGAAAGCTTCAACTATTATATCAAGGCGCTTATAGCTGATCATCCGGGCTGAAGCAAGATAGTATTCATCTTTTATATCTGAATAAATAAACTTTTTTGTATCAATTGGGTAATTAATTACAATAGCTTTTTTGTCGTAAATTTCTGTAATGCGACGAGCTACAACAGTAGAATTAGCAATGTAAAGG
>CASBQC010000392.1 GCA_949127805.1 Nostocales cyanobacterium PMM_0081 | reverse complement strand
TTCCACTGGAACGTCTCTACCGGTTGTACAGACGTTCCAGCGTCACGTCTCTACCGGTTGTACAGACGTTCCAGCGTCACGTCTCTACCGGTTGTACAGACGTTCCAGCGTCACGTCTCTACTCCCACTTCCCGTGATTATGATAAATTGTGAATTTTAACCGCAGATGAATACAGATAGACACAGATGATTAAGTTAATTGCTATTTTGTTAAGTTTGTTGCTTGTGTTTGGATTGGGTAAACCAGTTATGGCACAATCTCAACTGCCTCAAATTACCGAAGAACAGTTACAAAAAGGCGATGAGTTAGCGAAGAAAGCTTTTGCTGCGACTGATAAAGGTGATTTTGTGACTGCTGAAAAGTATTGGACAGAGATTATCGAGCAATTTCCTCAAAATCCGGCAATATGGAGTAATCGGGGAAATTCGAGAGTAAGTCAGAACAAGTTGCTTGAAGCGATCGCAGATTATGACAAAGCCATAGAACTTGCACCAAATCAAAGCGATCCTTATTTAAATCGCGGTACAGCGTTGGAAGGATTGGGAAGATGGGACGATGCTCTAGCTGACTATAATCATTTGTTAGAACTTGACCCTAAGGATGCGATGGCGTATAATAATCGCGGAAATGCGAAAGCTGGTAAGGGAGAATGGGAAGAGGCGATCGCTGACTATCAAAAAGCAAATGAAATCGCCCCAAATTTCGCCTTTGCTCGTGCTAACTATGCTCTAGCGCTCTACGAAACAGGCGAAAAAGAGCAAGCAATTAAACAAATGAAAAACATCATCCGCAAATATCCGAAATTTGCTGATATGCGTGCAGCGCTGACCGCAGCTTACTGGGTAAGTGGACAAAAAGGTGAAGCGGAAAGTAATTGGGTAGCAGCTTATGGACTTGATAGACGCTACAAAGATATCGACTGGGTGAAAAATATCCGCAGATGGCCCCCCAGTATGATAGCAGCTTTGGATAAGTTTTTGAAACTTCAATAAAACTAATTAATATCTCACTTTTCATCGGTTATTTCTCATTTGCCTCGTCGCATCAAAAAAATAATCAATTGAGAGTGAGACTGCATAAATCAAAATCAGTTACACCCATTACAGATAAGGTAGTGATTAGTTGAAATCGCTACTATCAGAAGACTAAGAGGAAACTCAGGTAACTATGACCCATTTTGGTATCATTTGTCCGGCTGGAACTGGTCATCTCAATCCGATGACTACCTTGGGGTATGAACTTCAAAAGCGCGGTCATCGTGTCACCCTAGTTGGGATACTCGATGCTCAACCGAAGACACTAGCAGCAGGATTAGAATTTCAAGCGATCGGCGAGTCTGAGTTTCCTAGTGGGACGATGGCGGAATTGTTTGCTCAGTTAGGAAAACTGAGCGGCTTGGCTGCATTGCAATATACGATCGCTTGGATAAAAAATATGGCGGCGATGTTTTTTCGAGAAGCCCCACAAGTACTTAAAGAAGCTGGTGTAGAAGCACTACTAGTAGACCAAGTTTCACCAGAAGGAGGAACTGTGGCAGAATTCTTGGACATTCCCTTTGTTAGTGTGTCTAGTGCCCTGATGATCAATCGGGATGTCAGTGTTCCTCCTTTTAACACCCCTTGGAACTATAGTCCTACCTTGTGGGCACAGCTACGCAACCGAGCAGGTTACTGGTTGTTAGACCGTGTTGGAAAACCAATCCGAGAGGTTATAGCTGAATATCGACGAGAGTGGAAATTGCCTTTGCACTCTACCTATAATGATACCTACTCACAACTGGCTCAGTTGAGTCAACAGCCTGCTGAATTTGAATTCCCAAGACAAAATTTGCCCCAGTGCTTTCATTTCACTGGACCCTACCATAACCCAACAACTAGGGAACCTGTATCTTTCCCATTTGAAAAGTTGACTGGGCAACCCCTAATTTACGCCTCAATGGGGACTATACAAAATCGCCTGTTGGGAACTTTCAAATCTATTGCAGAAGCTTGTAATGACTTAGATGCCCAGCTAGTGATTTCTTTGGGTGGTTCCGCTAGCCCAGAATCTTTGCCAGAACTGCCCGGTTCGCCTTTGGTGGTAAAATATGCACCACAACTAGAACTCTTGCAAAAAGCCGCCCTTACAATTACCCACGCGGGGATGAATACCACTTTGGAATCTTTAACTAATGGTGTGCCAATGGTGGCGATTCCCATTGCTAATGACCAGCCAGGTGTAGCAGCGCGTATAGTTTGGACTGGTGCAGGGGAAATGGTACCACTGTCTGGCTTAAGTGTTCCTAAATTGCGTCATGCGATCGCACGTGTGCTGACAGAACCATCTTATAAAGAAAATGCAGTTAGGCTGCAAGAGGCAATTCAACGGGCAGGGGGGGTGAGTCGCGCTGCGGATATTGTCGAACAGGCTGTATCTACAAAAAAGCCAGTCTTAGCTCAAATAAAGTAATCAGATAATTTCTTCGCTTTGAAGACAACTGGATAATTTTGGATTTATTAGTAGTTAATTATACGTTGAATTTGCGATGGAAAAATCTAAATATACTACTAACAGCGAAATAGATACGGTGTTCGATGTCTTTGACACTTTCAAAAAAGATGCCGAAGATATCAAATTATCATCGGCAAAGGATAGTGCGATCGCCAACGAGCCAGTTTTAACAATGTCCTCTCTTGGTAAATTGGGGAGATTCGGCAACCAACTGTTCCAGTATGCTTTCTTAAGAATCTGTGCAGAAAAAAGTGGTGCAAAAGTAGAGTGTCCCCCCTGGATTGGTCAAACTTTATTTGGACACCAAGATGCACCTATTTCCCAGGGCTTACCTCCTGCAATTGAGCGATGGAATGTTAAAGAAAGTCTATTTGATGTTATTCCAGAATTCATCCCTTATCTTGAAAAATTAGCTGATGCAAAAAGTTCCACTGTCGATTTAAAAGCTCTCGAATATGGTATTGCTAATGTCGATCTATGGGGTTTCTTTCAATTGCCAACCCAATTACTCGAACCACACAAAAAATACTTTATAGCACTTTTCCAACCTGTTCAAGAGCTAAAATCACCGTTAGAAAATGGGCTGAATATTCTTCGTTCTCAAGGCAAAACAATCATTGGAATTCACATTCGACGAGGCGATTATATTAGAGAACCACGTGCTGGTTTTACCTTAGTATTTCCTGCAAAATGGTATTGCGAATGGCTTGACGGGATATGGAACGAATTAGAAAATCCGGTTCTTTATATTTGTAGCGATGACCTCGATAGCATTCTTCCTGAATTTGAAAAATTTTCTCCTGTGACTTGGAGAGATTTAGATGTGAAGCTGCCAGAAAGTATAAAAAAATTGAATATAGAGTTTTATATCGACTTTTTCATATTGAGCAACTCCGATATAGTATGTATTAGCAATAGCAACTTTAGCTTTGTTGCTTGTATGCTGAACGAACGTGGAAAGATGTTTGTTCGTCCCCACTGGAATTTCTCCACAAAATTCACAGTTTTTGACCCTTGGGATAGTGAACCGCTGTTATGGTTAGGGGGTCAGCAGGGCAAATTTTTGAAAGGGTTCCCTGATGTTTTATATATTACCTATGTTACCCAAGGAATATGGGCAATGCTCAAATGCATATTTATTTATGTTCCTAACAGCAGTATCAAAGGTTGGGGGTTAAGAGCATACTTAGGCTACCAAATTCAAGGTGTCATTGGTGTGGCAAAAAGCTTGTTATACACTTTAGGTTGGTCTTCTGCTTGGAAGCGCTTAAACTGAACTAAAACTATTGCCTGCAATATAAGTAAAAAAGAAAAAGGAAAAAGCAAAGCGCTTTTTAGCTTTTCCCTTCCCCCTTCCTTCAATATTACTTTTGCAACCAAACTGACACAGAACCACCCGGACAAGAAAAATTTGCCCACCCGTCGCTGTTCGTATGCACAATTTCTGGAATATGTCCAGTGGAATCGTAGAAAGCTGCATTCGCTCGAAACATATTCATCCACTTGCTGCCCGGTTCACTGTTAGTCAACACTACAGCCATTGCCCCCGGATGTTCGCTATCACCTAAGCGCGTCCAACCGATAGTATTGGGATGGTCAAAGTAATCGTGTTGGTCGCCAAAACCGTATTCATTACGTGCTTTGATGAACTTGTCAATCAAGAAACGGTGAGAATAAAGAGTTGCATCACGTCCCTTATCATGATATTGCGCTCCGTAATAGTCTGCATAAAAAACGCAAGGATAACCTTCGCGACGTAATAAAATCAATGCATAAGCCAAAGGCTTAAACCAAGGTTCAACCGGAGATTCTAACGATTGACACGGTTGCGTATCATGGTTTTCCACAAAAGTGACAGCTTTGCTTGGTTGTTCCTTGACTAAAGTTCTGTCAAAAATGCTCCGCATATCGAAACTATTACCTTGACGACTTGCTTGATGAAACTTGAAGTGGAGTGGCACGTCAAACAACGATAATCGTCCATCACTTGCAGCTATATAGGCGTGTAACGCCTGGATATCCTGTGACCAGTACTCCCCCACGCTAAATAATTCTCGCCCGCCAAAATGCACTCGTAGGTGGTTCAGCCAATCGCGGAAAAAGCCGGAACGAATATGTTTAACAGCATCAATGCGGAAGCCATCTACATTTGTGGTGTCAACAAACCAACGTCCCGAATACATCAACTCACCACGTACGAACTCGTTACCTATATCCAAGTCGTTCGCTAGCTAACTCCTGAGCCGTTTTGTTCAGTTGATTCCATAGCCTACCATCATCAGGGATGTACCAATGGAAATATTGCATTATTACGCCGTTGGTCATGCGATCGCCTGTGTAAGAATCTTTGGTAAATGCAGATTTCTCTGAGAAATCTTTCGTGTCAGCCTAAGTCATTTTGGTTACGCATCCAAACATTTTTACAATTTATTTAGGTTTGCCGCAACAATTCCTGAATCTGCACTGATGTTAATTCTTGCACATTGCTCAAAATTATCGCCCCTCCCGCTTCTCGCAATGTTTCGGCATAAGCTTCACGACGCGCTACCGTTTCCTGCACATGAGGCGGTAAAATACCTACACCAATCCAAGTGCGGTCAGGCTCAATACTTCGCGCCTTCTCGACTGTATACATATCTGCTACTGTGTCTCCTGCATATATCACTGGCTGTAATTTGTCAATATTCAACAGACGAATAGTAGCGAAAAGTCCGGTAGGGTCAGGTTTACCCGGTGCATCTTCCATTGCCACTAGTACAGGTGACTTTAAACCAAGCCGTTTTTGCAAAACATAGGTAGCAGAAGCGCGAGTTGCACCGCTAAAAAATCCCCAGCCAATCCCAGCTTGTGTAAGTTGGTCAAAATAGCTAGACTGTAACAATAATGGCTCATCGCAGATATAACCCGTCCAATTGTCCGGGTTGGGTCCTCGGTAACGGGATTGAAAAAACGCAACAATCGTCTTGTAGTCAAGTTGCAATTCCTCACGGGGTATCGAATTTTCAAAATAGCGGTAAATTAACTCTTGGGATGCTTCCCAATCGTTATTCCACATGCCTTCAGACTTGAGTTGGTCAATATCTAGTGGTGTAGGGCGATACGCATTTGCTGTAAAATGCTCTACAGTATCTGCCAGCGCTCGTCTATAGGAACCGCCAACATCGCGGATCACACCGTCAATATCAAAGACTACAATGGCTTTTGCAGAAGTTTCTTGAGTCATGGACGCTTAGAGGATGTTTTAACTCATAATAAAGCGTCATGACTCAGGTAAAAAATCAGGGTTGAGGACTTCTTCTGGTGTGAAGGGAGATTGTTCGGGGAAGATAATCAAATCCAATTCAGTTTCATCGGCAGCCAACAGCCTCGCATCATCATAACATAGCGCGAAAACCTCAGATAAATATGGTTTAAGGCTGGGACTCTCTTCTAGAGCTTGTCTGAGCCGTTTGCGATGTTCCCGAATCGTGCCTCGCCAACTACCAGAGCGCTTATCAGCTTGATACTTATATTTTAACAGATGCATCAACACCACTTCCAAATTGCTTCTGAGTGCTTTGTTTTCACTCCTGCCCATTGTTTCAATTTCTTCAATCAAATTCTCTAAGTCCAGTTCTGTGAGCCGACCTTGCTTGAGCAATTCTATAGTTGCTTGAATCCACAAGTAAAAGTCTTGCTCGTATAACTCTGAACAAGATGTCGTTTGAGATTGAGGCAGTTGGGCAGTCATAAACATCTCTCAAAGCGCCGACTAAACTTTATAGTAGCCTTTCTATAGTGTCGCTTGGGTTATAGCAACGCTTAACACACGCTACGACTATGCCCAATTCCCCATTCTTATTTGTTCAACTTGTCAAGTATTGCGTTAGAATAAGCGATCGCATGAGTTATTGAGTATTGTCCACAAATTAGCGGAGGTATGATTGACCAAGTTTATTTTAAAGATTCTCTGGTTGGATGAAAACGTCGCCTTAGCGGTCGATCAAGTTGTCGGCAAAGGCACAAGTCCCTTGACTAAGTATTTTTTCTGGCCCAGAAATGATGCCTGGGAAGAGCTAAAAAAAGAGCTAGAGTCAAAACACTGGATTACTGATGTCGATCGCGTTGAGTTGCTCAACAAAGGAACAGAAGTAATCAACTACTGGCAAGAGGAAGGCAGAAACCGTCCGATGGCTGAGGCTCAACTAAAATTTCCCGAAGTTACCTTCACAGGTAGCGCCTAATTTTCGCTCTCGCAAAAGCCTTCAGGCTGGAAGCCTGAGGCTATACGAACAAAGCCTGCCTTCGCAGGCTGAAAACCCTTTTTTCGTAGTCTGCGTAGGTGGACTTGGTACGCACAACGCTGCACTATGCGCGAGTGTCGGGCAGTTTGAAAACAACGCCTAGTATCGCATAATTAAGTTGATTGTGATTCTATAAGCTGCCAAAGTTTGATTGTCTTGTCCCTGCTGCCACTAGCAATCAGTTGTGCAACAGGGCTGACAGCAAGGGTTAACACTGAGTCTACATGACCAGATAAAGTAGCAATTTCTGCTGTGGTGTTGACCCCAGAAAGTTTAATTGTCTTGTCCCAACTTCCACTAATTAACGTTTCTCCATCAGCACTGAAAGCTAGTGTCACCACCGACCAGGAATGACTGGAAAGTGTACGAATTAACTTACCAGTGTTCACCTCCCACAATTTAATAGTGTTATCATCGCTACCCGTTGCCAAAATTTGACCATCCGGACTGAAAGCGACTGTTAAAACCGCCCCTGTATGACCTATAAGTGTTTGATAAGGGTGGTTTTTTAATTGATTTGTAGACAAGTTCCACAAGTTAATAGTTCTGTCAAAACTAGCACTTGCTAAAAGCTTTTCTTGGGGACTAAATGCAACTGCACTCACCTGTAATTTATGTCCTGTCAAAGTGCAAATTTCTTTGCCAGAATAAACATCCCAGATTTTGACTGTTTTATCCCAACTACCACTAGCTAACAGCTTTCCATCCGAGCTAAAAGCGACTGATTTGACAGCGCGGGAGTGTCCAACTAAAGTTAAAATTTCTTGGCAGGTGTTGACATCCCAGATTTTGATAGTTTTATCATCGCTAGCGGTTGCCAAAAGTTTTCCATCGGGATTGAAAGCAACTGACTTCACTGCTTGGGAATGTCCCCTCACATTAGCGATCGCACCAAATGTCTTTAAATCCCAAAATATAATACTTTTATCATCACTGCCACTAACCAAAATATTACCGTCAGGGCTAATGGCAATTGAATTTACATTACTTAATACACCATTTCCAGTCAATGTATGCAAGCATTGCCACGGAGGATTTTGGATTTGAGGTTTGGGATTTTGGGATTTAATACCCATTGCTTGCATAACTTCCTCAGCATTTTGAAAGCGGTTATTAACAGCATTTTCCAGTAACTTGTCAAGGATTTTCGCCAAAAAGTCGCTTACTTTAGTGGTAAGATAATCTCGCCAAGCCCAGCAATTATTCGCAACATCAAATAAATCAAAGGTTGGAATCTGGGTAAGCAAATAAATGCAAGTTACACCCAAGCTATAAAGGTCACTTGCAAATACGCATTTACCCTGAATTTGCTCAGGAGCCGCATACTCAGGACTGCCGACATTGCTATGCTCTGTCAAAGAGTCGATTTCTAGTATGAATTTAGCTGTAACAAAATTGACTAAAGCAAAATTCCCCGTTTTAGTGCGGATAATATTTTCGGGTTTAATATTGCCGTGAATGATATGGCGATCGCTAATATATTTGAGAACAGGCAATAAATCTTCTAAAAGTTGCCAAATCTGACTTTCACCAAAAACACCTTCATCGGATAGCACAGAGGCTAAATTGCTACCTTCAATAAACTCCTGTACCAAATAAAAATGCCCTTCCTCCTGGAAATATGCCAAAATTGCGGGAATTTGTGGATGCTTACCAATTTCCTTTAACACTTGCACCCTTCGCTCAAAATCTACAATTTGCAGCGATAATTCTTGAACCACGCAACGAACTGGGGGAAACTGACTTTCATCCACAGCCAAGAAAGTCTTAGCAAATTCCCCTTGACTTATCAGTTTAATTAAACGGTAACGTTGTTGTAAAAAACTCAAAATACCCTTCAAATAAATTCAAACATGATAAATTCAAACTTCTGCATTACACAAAAACCCTCTACAATTCTTACTCTCTGCGTACTCTGCGTCCTCTGCGGTTCGTTTTCTAGTAATTTTGCGTAAATCATAATCAGCATGAAATCCCTAATTAATCCTAGAGACGTTCCACCGGAACGTCTCTACAATTAATTATTGATTAGATTTATCTGATGAAAAATCAAGAACTAACGGCGAATTCCCATTCTGTAATTTTACCTGGGTAGGTGGCGCGACATCAACCGGCTTTCCAGTTTGATTCCATAAAATCATCGACAGTAACCCATCCACCAAACCGTTAGTACTACCATTGCTACCCCCAACCAGAACATCTGGAATCAGACGGACATTGCTTGAGCCGATAATTTGCATTATCTGCATTGCCGTATATCCTTGAGTTCCCAAAGCTTCCACACCAGCGCTGTAAGTTTCCGCTTTTGCATTACCTGTAGCGCGGATACCTTCAGCTTCACCGATCGCTTTCAGTTTAATAGCTTCCGCTTCACCTGTTGCTTGCTGAATTTGCGCGTTAGCTTGTAACTGGGCAATTGTTACACCTTGTTCCGATTTCACCAACTCTTGCTGAATATTAGCGATTGCTGTTTCCCTTACCAGCTGCTGACGCTGAGTTTGTGCCATTTGCTGAACTTCGTAAGTTTTGCGTTGTTCCTCAGCAATTTTCCGGTCTGTCAGCGTGTGCATTAGTTCTTCGGGTGGAGTAATCAAACCAATCAACGAATCCACCGCTTGCACATCATAAGCACGCAATGCAGATTTTACAAATTCAGAAGCTTCAATTTGGCGATCGCTCCGGGCAATCAAGAAATCCAAGATAGTATACTCTTGAGCCGAGTTGCGGAAATAATTCCCCACAATTGGACGCAAAACCTGATCGATGACGTTTTGCATCGAACCTAAGCGGGAAATCACTTTCGGTGCATCCGAAGCACCAATGTGGATAATTTGGAATATTTCTAAATCAAAGCTAAAACCATCAAATGACAGCAATTTCAGCGCTTTCAAATTTGAATCGTAACCGTGCTGACCAGTAATTCTATCGGTAAAGTTTAAGACGATATTTGTCGTCGGCACTAGCTCAACTTTCATCACCTTAGTATTGAGCGGATGTTTACCAGGATACAACGGCTCTACCCAAACACCTTTATGTCCTTGGTTGACCAAATTCCCGTGGGTGAAAGCTGCACCGCTGACATCTTGGTGTTCTTTACCTACGAAAGAAATCACCACACCCACATAACCGATAGGAATTTCCGTCATCGGAACTTGTTCGACATTCACTAACCAAGGGTTAAGGTTCCATGAACCCGATAACAAGACCTGTTCTTGCAAACCCCGCTGTCCACCAGCATCAATAAATTTCTGACCATTTTGGAAATTATCATGTCCCTTAATGGTGCATCCAGCGATTTCACCTGCTGCGATCGATGAACCATCCAAAGTAGTAATAATACCAACCTTTTCTGCTGCTATTTGATGAATCTGCAACTGTTGCGGATTCATCCCGTGTTGGGTGGCATTACTGCCAGTAATAACCTTAAATAAAGCTGTGTTGATGCGGTAAGTACCCGCTGTCATAAAAGCAATTTGCCGTCCTCTTTCACCACCTTGAGTCAGGAATTTTCGCGCATTTTGGAAATCGTCGCTATCGACGATTTTGCCTAAAATACGTTCTGGGGGGATGGGTGCACCATCTGCGGCAAGAATCAGGGCGATTTCACCTTGGGGAACAACTATTACTGATTCTTTTTTAACTGAGAATTGCCAAGCCCAATAGCCCCAGTGCCAACCAGGGGCAAGGGTATCTGCCTGCAACCCCGCTTCATCGTTAAGGGCTATTAGCCGTCCTGCGGGGAGTCCGCGTCCTTTGAGGTCAAATTTTTTGACAACAATCCCAACTTCACGTTCACCGATGACTACCAGTCCACCTAAGAATAGGGGGACAAATATCACTAAACCCCCGACAACAACGATGGGAATCAGTCCCAACGGACTAATTCCCATTGCCTGATATTTGCTGCTATCGATTTTCAGTTGGGTAATCGGCTTGATTTGACTTACCTGGGCTGATGCGGTGGTAGTTTCTTGTGTGGGGGAAATTTTTGTGGGAGTTGCGCTTGCAGCTTGAATCGTAGTAGCGATCGCCAAAGAAGCAAAGATCGATGTTGCAAAACGAAATATTTGATTTGACTGACGACGGTCAAGGGAATTTTTACGGCTTTGCATAAAATTTGCCCCTCTGGGCAACAATTATCTAAATTATGACTTCACCAAGGGTTCCCCAGATTTCTGAAACTTGCTGTAATTTTATACAAAACTTTATTAAGCGATGAATCGCTTACTACGAGTCATAAAAAAATCTCGTTTTATATAATAGACATCTCCCGAAAAAACGTAAAGACGTAGCAATGCTACGTCTCTACAAGGGTTGTGGACAACGCATAGTTCCTTTTTACGGCTATGTCTAATAGACATCTCCAGAGTCATACGTAGAGACGTTCCGGCGGAACGTCTCTACAAGGGTTTCGGGCAATGCATAATTAAATTCTGGAGATGTCTAATGAAAACTCCTCCAAGAGAGTTGCTAGGAGGAGTCCCTTTTTCAATGTTTATAGCATACCGCCGGCAGCTTGAAAGCGTGCGCGGGCGCGTTTGTAAGCTTTTGTTGCTTGAATTTGTGCTTGGCGATCGTCTGCTTGCACTTGATTTACACGGACTTCCGCTTCGTTAAAAGCAGCACGGGCTTGTTCAAGGTTAATTGAGTCACCTTTTTCCGCACCGTTAACCAGAATTGTGATTTCGTTGTCTTCGACTTCCGCAAAACCACCCATAAGGGCGATCGCTGTCCAACTCTGATTTTTATTTGTGCGGACTCGCATCACACCTGTATCCAAAGCGGTCAGGAGTGGCGCATGTCCTGTGAGAATACCTACTTGACCAGTAGTACTCGGCAATACTACTTCTTCAGCTGGGGCATCCCACACTGTTTTATCTGGAGAAATTACACGAACAGTTAGGGTCATAAAAAGTATCAAGTGTGAAGTCTGAAGTCTGAAGTATGAAGTTTGAATTTCAGCCTTCAGACTTCATACTTCAGCCTTTATTTAACCTTTAAGCTTTTCAGCTTTGGCGATCGCTTCGTTAATGTCGCCAACTAAGTAGAAGGCTTGTTCTGGCAGATCGTCCAATTTGCCTTCGAGAATCATCTGAAAGCCTTTGATGGTGTCTTCCAATTTCACGTATTTACCAGGAGAACCGGTGAATACTTCTGCTACAAAGAAGGGCTGAGACAAGAAGCGTTCAACTTTGCGGGCACGAGATACGATCAGGCGATCGTCTTCTGACAATTCATCCAAACCAAGAATGGCGATGATGTCTTGCAGTTCTTTGTAACGTTGCAGAGTTGATTGTACAGCACGAGCGGTGTTGTAGTGTTCATCACCCACAATGTTGGGCTGCAACATGGTGGAAGTCGAATTTAACGGATCTACAGCCGGATAAATTCCTTTGGATGCCAAACCGCGAGACAGTACTGTTGTACCATCCAAGTGAGCAAAGGTGGTTGCAGGTGCGGGGTCAGTGAAGTCATCCGCAGGTACGTATACAGCCTGAATCGAAGTAATAGATCCCTCATTGGTAGAGGTAATCCGCTCTTGCAGTGTGCCTACGTCAGTTCCTAATGTCGGCTGATATCCAACAGCAGAAGGCATCCGACCAAGTAGCGCCGATACCTCAGAACCCGCTTGGATGAACCGGAAGATGTTGTCAACAAACAGCAGTACGTCCTGCTTGTTCACATCTCGGAAGTACTCAGCCATTGTCAAACCTGACAAACCAACCCGCATTCTGGCTCCGGGTGGCTCGTTCATTTGACCGTAAACTAGAGCAATCTTAGACTCGTTAAGGTTGTCTTTATTGATTACCCCAGATTCCATCATTTCGTTGTAGAGGTCATTACCCTCACGAGTCCGTTCACCCACACCAGCGAATACGGACACACCACCGTGTTGGGTGGCGATGTTGTTGATCAATTCCATCATGATCACAGTCTTACCGACCCCTGCACCGCCGAACAGACCAATTTTACCGCCACGTCGATAGGGAGTCAGCAAGTCAACAACTTTAATCCCAGTCTCGAACACGGAAGGCTTGGTTTCCAGTTCTGTGAATTTGGGAGCATCACGGTGGATGGGTAACGTTTCTTCAGCATTTACAGGTCCCCTGTTGTCTACAGGTTCGCCAAGAACGTTAAAAATGCGTCCTAAGGTGGCTTTACCAACTGGCACACTGATGGGAGCGCCAGTATCAGCGGCTTCCATACCACGGACTAAGCCATCAGTGGTACTCATGGAAACGGCTCTCACCTGGTTATCGCCCAGCAGCTGCTGCACTTCGCAGGTCAGCGAAATTTCTTGTCCGGCTTCGTTCGTGCCTTTGACGATTAAAGCGTTGTAGATTTGCGGCATTTTCCCGGTGGGGAATTTAACGTCTACAACTGGACCAATGATTTGGGTAATGTAGCCTATGTTTGTTTTTTCTGCGGTGGTGACCATGCTGGGTCCTAATAAATGAAGCTATATTTGGTGATGGGGTCGTCGGCGACTTAAGATTAACGCTCTTTCATCTTCCAGGTTATCACCGAACGACTCCTATCTTCGCCATAAATTGATTCGTGAACTACCCGCATTGACCTGGAGTACCAGGTACAGTGTTGGCTTCTGTAATCACGGGGGAGTGCCGCAACTTTGACTTTCGTCCGAGTTTTGGTCTTACCTCCCCTCCTACAGCAGAGACGGCTGAACCTTCCGCCTGTAACATTCTGATGCCTTCCGCTCTAATATTTATCGCCGCATTTCCATCTCGGTCATGATGAGTATTGCAATGAGAACAAGTCCATTCACGGACATGCTCTTGTCTCTCACTTACTTGATGGAAACAATTAGAGCAGAGCTTAGAACTGGGAAACCATCTATCAATCTCTACCAACTTTCCACCTTTGCGCTCTAGTTTGTAGGCTAAAAGGTTAATAAAAGTTCCCCATCCAACATCAGATATTGCTTTCGCCAATTTGTGATTAGTAACCATGCCCAAGACATGAAGATTTTCTACTATTACAGCTTGGCTATCGCTGACTAACTTATAACTAAGTTTATGTAGAAAATCTTGCCGCGAATTGCTAACTCGTTCGTACACTTTGGCAACAACTTTTCTATATTTATATCGTGAGTTACTCCCTTTTTGTTTACGCGCTAATTTTTTCTGTTTACGTTTTAGGTTCTTCTCGTGCAATGCAAGATGCTTAGGATTGTCGTACTTAGATACCTTTTCGCCATCAGTGACGATCGCAAAATGCTTCAATCCTAAATCAATACCATAAATCTTCCCGGATGAAAAGCATGGATTTTCGCCTTCAACAGAGGTCAAAATAGATGCAAAGTACTTGCCAGCAGGAGTTTTGCTAACGGTAACAGTCTTAATCTTTCCCTCAATCGGTCTGTGTATCTTGGCTTTAACTATTCCGATATTGCCTGGAAGTTTTACGTCACCATCTACAATTTTGACATTTTGAGGATATTGAATAGATTGCTTGCCATGCTTGGATTTGAACTTGGGAAAACCAGCACGTTTCTCAAAAAAGTTTTTGTATGCAGTAGTCAGATTCAGTGTTGTAGCCTGCAAAATTTGGCTATAACAATAACCTAACCACTTAGTTTCCTCTGCTTTTTTGATCTCTGGTAAAAGTGCGTTGAGTGCTGCTCGTCCAATTCCTTTACCCGTTTCTTTGTAAACTTCAATAGACTTATTTAACGCATAATTCCACCACCAACGGGCAGAACCAAAAGTTTGAGCTAATAATATTTGTTGCTCTTGAGACGGGTATAGACGGACTTGTACGGCTTTGTGTAGCACTCAAATCACCTCCTCAATAACTACATTCTAATACAATATACAATTAGCGATAAAGTTGTTTAAGAAAAATTTGGCAATTCATAATCGACTACTGATTTTGAGTACAAAAGTTAAGCCACTGCTGTGTAATAAAGCCTACGCGGCGTAAAAAGAGCTACAATACCCGCACTTATTGAGAATGCTCGTTAAGAAGCCAGACGTTTTTAATAAAAAAGCTGCCGCCAAAGCGCGATCGCACTTTGCCAGCAGTTTTATACCATTTCACTCTGAATATCTAATACACACGATGCCAATCGCATTTCGCAAAACCTGATTAATCTATTATTTCTAAATCTATATAAGTAAAATTTAATACATTGGCTAGTAACCTTTGATCAAAGCTGTGTGGGTAGATGTCCAAATCTTCTGATTGTCTTTAAGATAAGGAAAGCAACACATCGAGACAGCATAAAATATATGAATTTCTCGTCAGCGCGACAACTTTTTTATCAAGAGATTCAACAACCTGACGAGAATATCGATTTGGCAAAGGCAGCGTTATACATAGCACAAGAAGAATATCCCGATCTGGATGTTGAATACTACCTCAACGCCCTTGATACAATGGCAGCAGAAGCTAAAAAACGCTTGCCAATGGGACGTTATCCTTTGCGGGTAATTCAAAGTATTAATCAGTATCTTTACGAAGATTTGGGATTTTGCGGCAATAAAAAAGACTATTATAATCCCCGCAATAGCTTTTTGAATGATGTGATCGATCGCCGTTTAGGAATTCCAATCAGTTTGGCACTGCTTTACATAGAAGTTGCCAAAAGAGTTGATTTCCCAATGGTAGGGGTGGGAATGCCGTTACATTTTTTGATTCGTCCAGATATTCCTGATATGGAGATTTTTGTTGATGCGTTTAATGACGGTGAAGTGATCTTCGCTGAAGATTGTCAAGAACGGCTTTCGCAAATATATCAACAAAGCGTCACCCTACAACCAGAATTTTTAGCCCCAGTGAATCAGCGGCAATTTTTGGTGAGGATGCTGACGAATCTGAAATATGTTTACCTGAAACAGCAGGATATAGAAAAGGCTGTAGCAGCAGTTGAGAGAATTTTGCTCTTGTTGCCTGATACAGTTTTAGAAATGCGCGATCGCGGTTTGCTCTACTATCAACTCGGTCTTTACACCCAAGCTACTC
>CASBQC010000391.1 GCA_949127805.1 Nostocales cyanobacterium PMM_0081 | reverse complement strand
TTGTCTCCAAGGAGTCCCCCTTGTCTCCCTTGTCTGGTTGTCTTCTTGACTAGTTATTCAACTTTTGGTCTACCAATTCGTTAGTGAGTTTCGGATCGGCACGTCCAGCAGTTTGTTTGAGAACTTGTCCAACAAAAAAGCCTTTGAGGTTGGTTTTACCGCTTTTGTATTTTTCTAGTTCCTTGGGATTGGCGGCGATAATTTGGTCTATGATGGGTTCGAGTACGCTAGCGTCAGAGATTTTTTCTTCACCTTTGAATACTTCATCGGGAGAATTACCAGCTAGCAACTCAGGTAATTTCTCTTTTGCTTTGTTGCTGCCGATGGTACCCTTTTCAATTAGGGTGATGAGTTTTGCTAAGTTGGTAGGAGTAAGGGCAATTTCGGTGATGCTGAGTTTTTGCTTGTTGAGATGTGCCGCGATATCCCCCATAATCCAGTTAGCAGCTTGTTTGGGATTTGCACCAAGTGCGATCGCTTCTTCAAAATAGGCAGCAACAGTGGTTTCCTCTGTCAACACCCGTGCATCGTAAGGTGAAAGTCCCAAATCATATTCATAACGATGGCGTTTTGCAGCTGGTAACTCTGGTAGTGTACTACGCCAAGATGCTAATTGTTCGTTTGTTACCTCAATCGGTGCTAAATCTGGTTCTGGGAAATAGCGATAATCGCTGCTACCTTCTTTAATACGCATACTAATAGTGCGTTGAGAAGTTTCTTCCCAAAGACGAGTTTCTTGAATAATGCGATCGCCTGCTTCTACTGCGGCTATTTGGCGTTCAATTTCGTATTCTATCGCTCTTTGGATCGCGTTGAAAGAGTTCATGTTCTTAATTTCCACTTTTGTGCCAAACTCTTTTTGTCCAATGGGACGCACAGAGATATTGACATCACAGCGAAGAGAACCTTCTTGCATGTTACCATCGCTGACACCGATATAGCGGACAATGCGACGTAATTCTTGAGCATATTCAGCAGCTTCTTGTCCGGAACGCAAATCTGGTTCTGAGACAATTTCGATCAACGGTATACCGGCTCGATTGTAGTCTACCAAAGAATAAGTAGAACCAGAAAGGCGATCGCTTCCGGCGTGGACTAATTTTCCGGCATCTTCTTCCATGTGCAGACGAGTGATGCCGATTTTTTTCCGCAGGGGATTACCATCAGCATCGACTAACTCAATTTCTAACCAGCCATGTTCAGCAATGGGTAAGTCGTATTGAGAAATTTGGTAATTTTTCGGTAAATCTGGATAAAAATACTGTTTGCGGTCAAATTTGCTATATTTAGCGATTTGGCAATTTAACGCTAAACCAGCTTTCACAGCGTATTCTAATACTTTTTCGTTGAGTACAGGTAATACCCCAGGTAGACCCATACAAACCGGGTCAATGTTAGTATTGGGGTCAGCACCAAAAGCTGTAGAACTATTAGAGAAAATCTTGGTGTTAGTACTTAGCTGACAATGGGTTTCTAAACCAATAATCGCCTCATACTCAGTTTTTACAAGAGTAGCTGAAGTCATATAATCACGTGCTTGGGCATAATTCTTCTTTAAGGTACTATTTTAGCCTTATGGTGACTGTCGCTGACTCTTAAAACCGTGCTGAATCATGCGGGATTGCCGTTCACTGAGATAATAATGCCATAATAAGCGCGTGGCTACTGCTCTCCAAGGGCGCCAAATTTCAGCTATAAGTTCAATTTCTGCTGGTTTTGGACGATGTTCTAATTGTTTAACCTTCTGTATTGCTAATATTAAACCCAAATCACCTTTCGGTAAACTATCCGATCGCCTGAGTGCCATCATTAAATATATATCAACTGTCCAATCGCCGATACCTTTAAGCTTTTTCAGAATACTGCGTACTTCTTCATCATTCATCGTGCTGAGGCTAGACAAATCAAGCTGCCCTGCAATGATAGATTGTGCTAATGTGCGTGCATAAAGAGTTTTTTGCCGACTAAATCCAATTTGTTTAATTTGCACATCATCAAGTTGCAAAAATAACTGTGGAGTAATTGGAGATATAGTTGCTTGCAAACGAGTATAAACTGCTTTGGCTGATGCGAGAGAAACTTGTTGTTCTAAAATAATTTGAATAAGTGTAGCAAAACCGGGTTCGCGTAACCAAAGCGGTGGTTTACCAAAGCGAGTGAAAATTTCCGCTAAGTCTGGATCTCGTGATACCAGAAACTTCAAACCGTCAGCATAATTATCCTCAGTTAATTCTGCGAATATCATTAGAACGATACCTTAACACTGCTAGTTACGCGCAGAACAGATTCCTGTTGAAATTTTCGCTTATAGCTTGCTATCACCTCTTCAATCATCTGATTTTTAGTGCGGCTATTTTCGTAAATCAAAATGACTATCTTGGTTTTTTCTCTGCTTAGTTTACCATAACTATTTAAATATTGCCCGTATGCATCTATTACAGTTAATCCTTCACGAAAGCGGGGTGTAACTACGCGGTTTAAAAATAGTTGCCATTCCAACTCTGATATTGTATCTCCTCCTGGTTTGGATAAGCCAAAGTACAATTCATCTTTGGTGAAAATCTTTTTATTGGAAGTTGGAGTAGATGTTTGTGATGGCTGTGCCTGAACAAATGTGTTTGTGTGAATAGGGGCAAGAAAAAGTAAGCTTGTCAGAATTAGGCTGTTTACACTTTTCTGCATTGTCGGAAAATCGGGTTGAGTGAAGTTTTTCGGGTGCGTTACATTTCGTTAAGGCATCGCTTTTACACTTGTTTGCATTGTCCGGAAATCGGGTTGAGTGAAGTTTTTCGGGTGCGTTACATCGGGAAAAAAACCTTGCTGAAAACGACATTTGAAAAAGCGCCTAAGGCACTCTAATATGAGGAAGTTTGATTTTTTTAAGATATTTAATCTTGTAGTGAGCGGTTGAGGGATTGAGCGCTGAAGCGCTCACTACGAAGAATAAATTATTAAAATTCTTCGTCGAGTATTAGGGCGTAAAAATTTTCTAGATCATCTGATTGTTTCATCTTGGTAATTAGTTTACCTGCAATTGTGAATGCTGCCCAATAGTAAGGATGATTGTACAGCTTTTCATCTGCTGCTAGTTTTCTAGTTCTATACATTTCTGTTGCTAAATATGCTTTAATTCTGAATTCATCGGCTGGCAAAGTATTTAGCAAATTTTCATACCATTTTTTCAATTCTCCAGCAGTTAACTCTTTCAGCCATTTTGTCGCTTCTGCTAAGGCAGTTGCTTCTAATTTGTTTGGCTCTCGTCGGCGATAAAATTCAATCATCAGTAAGGCATTTGCAGTTGATTCTACAGTCCATAAGGTACTAACTACATGAGCGGAACCACGACTCAAAAAACTACTCGCTAAACCTAGATACTCGGTGGTGATAGTTTGCTTGGTAGTAATAGCAGTTTCGCAAGCTGAAAGAGTAACTAAATTGTAGTTTGCAAGTGTCTTTTGGTAGATTTCTTCTAAGGTTAGTTTATCTTCACCTGATAATACCAGTTGTGATTTTTTCGGTTCAATAAAGTTGTCGATTCCATGACCTGTAAAATGAAATATATTGTAATCACCAGATAAAGCATATTCCACTACATTTTTAGTCGCTTGTGTTCCCTGAATTCGTTTGGGACTATCGAACATCTGGCTAATAGTTTCCGATTCAAGTTTGGCAAATTTGAGTGGCGAATAATCTGTACTGTTGGGATGTTCAATACTTAGTAATTTCTCTTCAGATGGTTGGGGTTCTAGTTGATAATTCAGAGATAAGCCTATTTGAGCGCTGGGCAAATAGGTAATTGTGTAATTGGCATTTATCGGTAATTCTTCTTGGGCAGAAGAGATATTGAAAAGGGCATGAAGAGGAAATCTGTGTAAGTCGCGGTGGGGAATTAAAATTAGTTGGTTGATGCCTTCAAGTTCGTGTTCAATTGTGGAAATCTTAAGGATATTTTTCAGATGCAAAAGCCTCTGTTCCATATCCACTAACCAGGAATGATTATTTTTGCTTTGTTGGTCTTGATCTAAGGTGCGATATTCCTGGTATTGTTGATTCCAATTTTCTACCCAATCTTCTAATTCCACCAGAATTTCCACGGCTTCAGGTAGAGGAACTTCATCACTTACTGCTGCACTCATTATGGGTGTAAAGACGGGGATGGGTTCTGGGGCATTATCTTTGATTATGAAGGTGCGTAAAGCGTAAGGGCTGATGTACCAGTAAATGATTGCGGTTGTGGGATTAATAAGTTGTTGAATTTCTGGATAATTGGGTGAAGAGATTTCATCATTCCAACCAAAAATCAGCCAATTTAAACAAGCATTTTTGTTATATTCGGCGATTTCTAAAGCTTGTCGCAATTCGCCAGATTGTACAGCTAAATCAACTGCTAACTGTCCAAAACCAGCAAATTTCAAAGCTAATTGTTTTTTAGTTTCTTCAGAACTTGGTTCATTTAATAAACGTTGCCATGCATCTGTAGCGTATTGTAATAATTCTTGTGCGAATGTGATTTCCCCCAAACCTAAAACCGCTTTAATAAAGTTTTGCAATACCTCTAGATGCAATTGGGGAAAGTCTTCTTGTGTGAGGGTCAAAAGCGCCTGATTGTACTCAGAGACGGCTTGATGCCAATAATAGCGGGGTGTGGGATGTCTTTTTCCTCGGTCGTAGTGTGAGTTGCCGATCGCTAAATGCAATCTTCCCCAACCTTCTGGGTGTGTATCTTGGCGAACATAGTCCAATCCGGCTTCATAACTGATCAGTTTCGCATCATAATCGCCTTCTTTCAAAGTTGGATTTACTGCCATCCCAGCGGATGTACCTCGACCAATCCAAGCTTCCCAATAGTCTGGTTGAAGTTGCAAAGCACCATCGTAAGCAGCGATCGCTTCTACAAATTCTCCGATGTGAAACAGCGAAGATGCTTGGTTGTACCAAGCTAAGTGAAAATCGGGATTGATTTCTATCGCTTTGTCATAAGAGGCGATCGCTTCTGTTCGCCGTCCTAAATTGTCTAAGGCGATACCTCTATTGAACCAAATTAAGTAAAAATGCGGTTGAATTTCTAAAGCTTTATCCCAAGATTCAATTGCTTCTGACCATTGTCCTAATTGTCCTAGCACTACGCCTCGATCAATCCAAACTTCGGGATAATCTGGATGAATTAAGAGTGCATTGTCGTAAGAGGCGATCGCTTCGCAGTTTCGTTCATCCACAGCGAGTGCAATTCCTCGGTAATACCAGTTTTGGGGGTCGTCTGGTTCAATTGAAAGTGCTTTGTCGTAACTAAAAACGGCTTCTGATAGCCTTCCTAATTTCAGCAGCGCTAAACCTCGGCTAGACCAAGCTTCTTCGTAGTCTGGCTGAATTTCCAGTGCGACATCAAACGAAGCGATCGCTTCTTCAAATTGTCCTAATTCACCGAAGATGCCGCCTCGATTGTACCAAGCTTTATAAGAGTCTTGTTTGATTAAGAGCGCTCTGTCATAAGAGGCGATCGCTTCGCTAAACTCTCCTAAGTGAAATAATGTCAAACCTCGGTTAAACCAAGTATCATACATCGACGGGTTAATTTGTAAAGCTTGATCGTAACAAGCGATCGCACCTGACAAATCACCTGTCTTAGCTTGCTGAAGTCCTTGATAAAACCATTCTTGCGCCTGAGTATCAGTACTAACTAGTTGTGGTGGTTCAGTTTTTGTAATTGCCAATCCCGAAGCAAGTTGGTGCACTAAGCTGGTACTTTGATCTAACCTAACCAACAACTCATCTAGCGTTTGAGCGACATCTGGTTCTAAATTTGCCTTCTCCTCATCCCAAGTTGTTTGTGCGGATGCTTCTGGGCTGTTTTCGACCAACGTTTCGCCAACTTCGATTAGGCGATGGGGCAAAACCTCTTCCACAACAGGTGTTATACTTTCAGCATTTGGCGCTTGAAACTCCCATACCAGTTCGCCGAAGTTCTCTATCAACTCTTCTTCGCTTTGAGTTTCCTCTGATGTCGGCGTTATACTTTCAGCATTTGGCGCTTGAAACTCCCATACTAATTCGCCGTTGTGTATTCCCCCGTTTGCTGAAGCCCTAGGCACATCCTGAGTGCTTGTTTCGGTTTCTGGCGCTTTATACTCCCATTCCAGTTCTTCAAAGTTCTCCCCATCCCCAACTTCAATAGCAGTGAGAACTCCTGTAGACGTTGTAGATTCAGCATTTTCCTCGTTCTCGTCCCAATAAATTTCCCCTAAGTTCCGTGTCAACAATCGGATACCAATGTCATAAGAAAGATCGCCAATTACGCCGACACCAAGTTCACCCAGTTGCACCATTCGCGTTGCTAACTGATTATTCGCTGCGGGTGATGCTAACAATTTTTCGCCAAAAGTCAGCAACCAATCTAGCCAGCGGTCAACGCTAATTCTATTTTCCATCCTTTGCAGATATTTCTGCGCCCATTGTTGTCCTCGCGCTTGATATACGCCTTCTAGCAGTTGGTTGTACAAAACTTCCAAATCGGCATTTGTTAGTTCCGGTGCCTGATGCACCACATTTTGTCTTTTTATACGGTTTTGAGAACGAGTCCGTTTCCTGCCAAAGACGCGTTTCCAAAATTTATGAAGCCACTGCACTAGCCGCTTGAGCATCTGCCGCACTCTGGGATGTTGTTTCTCATAGATTTTAACGAGCGCTGTCTAAAAAAAAGCAACCATTACGTAAAAACCTACTAGATTATGAAGGGGAATGGGGATTAGGTACTAGGGATTAGGGACTAGAGATTTAGAAATAATGAGGAATTATATCTCTTTCCTAGTCCCCAGTCCCCAGTAAAGAGTCCCCAGTCCTATTGATTAGAAGCTTGAAATTGATTAAACAATTCCTGGACAATTAATTGCGGGTCGTCTGTCTCAATTCCCAACTGTTGGGAAATTTGCTGACGTAAGCCTTCATCCTGCTGTAGCATGACAAACAATTCGTCTAGGGTGACGGTTTGCAATTCTTCCTCTGGCAGAGTTTCTAACTCTGCTATAGCATGTGCAGTAGGGGTTGGTAATTCTTTTTTCGGGGGGTTTTCTGAGCTTACTGCTGGTGCAGTAGGGGTTGGTAATTCTTTTTTCGGGGGGTTTTCTGAGCTTACTGCTGGTGAAGAAGGCGCAGAAGTGGTTTGTTGGGGTCCAGGAGTGGTCTTGACAGCATCTGGTCCCTCATACTCCCATACTGGTTCCCTGACATTGCGTGTTAACAGCCGCATACCAATATCATAGGCAGCATCACCGACTTCGCCGACTTCCAACTCACCCAAATCCACCATCCGGGATGCTAATTCATTATTAGGTGCAGGGGAAGCGAGTAATTTTTGACTAAAGCGCTGTAACCATTCCAGCCAACGTTGAGTTGAGATGCGATGTTCAATATTATGCAGCCACTTCAGCGCCCAAGCTTCCCCTCGTGCTTGATGTACTCCTTCTAAAAGTTCGCTGAAGAGAAATTCCAAATCCGTATCTGTCAGGGGTGGGGCGGGTTCTTT
>CASBQC010000390.1 GCA_949127805.1 Nostocales cyanobacterium PMM_0081 | reverse complement strand
GATAAGTTGCTCAAGCTGCTGAGAAAAGTTAAGATTTAATGTGATTTTTTCTTGACTGTGGACTTTAGGATCTTTCCTTAGTTGCTGAAGACAATTTACTATTAAAGTGAGAACAAACCCATAGATTATAAGAATGCCAATTCGCCTAAAAACATTCCCAATTTAAAATATAGAGGTATCAATGACTATTACTACTTTTAACAAAGAAACAAATCAAGATAAAATACTCAAGGAGAAACCACGCAGGCAAGGGCAACGCCTTATGAACACTGGTGTCGAAAGTGAAAACACCAATAAACCAAATACTTCAGATGAGCGATTAATTTGCAATAGCTCAAATCGCGGTCGAGTGGCGATTTTTATTGATGGTTCAAACTTATTTCATACAGCTTTGCAACTCGGCATTGAAATTGACTATGCTAAATTACTTTGCCATTTAACTCAAGATGCAAGGTTATTGCGTGCTTTCTTTTACAGTGGAATGGATCGCGGCAATGAAAAGCAACAGGGTTTTCTCTTCTGGATGCGTCGCAATGGCTATCGCGTAGTCACCAAAGAGCTAATTCCGCTTCCAGATGGTTCCAAAAAATCAAATTTGGATGTAGAAATTGCTGTAGATATGATAACTTTATCACCTTATTACGATACTGCGGTCTTAGTCGGTGGACATGGGGATTTGGCTTATGCGGTTAATGCTTTGAGCTACAAAGGAGTTCGGGTTGAAGTGGTCAGCTTGCGAGGCATGAGTAGCGACAGCTTGATTGATGTTGCAGATTGCTTCATTGACCTCGATAGCATTAAACAATATATTCAAAAAGATCCTCATTCTGGCTATAATTATCGATCGCTCTCAAACTCCAGCCTTTAAACGGCAATTTTCAACGAGTGCTATTATAGCCCCATCTCATCAAATCACCAAAACCTCGGTGTGCTTTATCCTTCTTCTGACGTTTTCTGAAGTAAAATTACAAGCGGGTAAATCCAGAAGTATATTTTGCTCAGATCGTCAGCGAGATGGATATTTTAATTGTTGAAGATGAACTAGAAATTGCTCAGTTAATCCAACTTTCTTTAGAAAAAGAAGGATTTTCCTGTCGCATTAGTCGCGATGGGATCAGTGCCTTAAGGATGTTTCAAGAACAACCACCAGATTTAATCATTTTAGATTTAATGATTCCTGGTTTGGATGGTCTGGAAATCTGTGCTAGAATTCGCCAGAAACCTGGGGCAAAAGATCCTTATATTTTGATGCTTACCGCCAAAGGCGAGGAAATTGATCGGGTAATTGGCTTATCTACTGGTGCTGATGATTACATGGTAAAACCATTCAGCCCCAGAGAGTTAGTTGCTAGAGTCAGAGCGCTATTACGGCGTAGTCTCCGCCAAGGGGGACAAAATCAGGTGTACCGTACACAAAATTTTATCGTCGATGTCGAGCAGCGCACTGCCAGCCGCCAAAAAAATTCTCAGGAATTGGAAATTTTGGACTTAACTACTTTAGAATTTAACTTATTAAGCACCTTTGTCAGCAATCCGGGTCGAGTTTGGAACCGCAGCCAGCTAATTGACAAACTTTGGGGCGATAACTTTTTTGGTGATGAGCGGGTGGTAGATACTCATGTAGCTCGCTTGCGGAAAAAAATTGAGCTAGACCTTGCTCACCCTAGTTTTATTAAAACTGTTGTTGGAGTAGGCTATAAATTTGAAGATGCCCCTGTGGTTTAGATGAAAATGCGCTTTAGGAGAACGAAATCTTTGCCTTTGGCATCGCGCCTATTTTTCTCCCACCTAGTAGTGATGATGGTGGGGATAGCTAGTCTGGTGGTTATCAGCAAAGTTTCTTCACCCCGCTTTTTTGTCCTGCACTTAGAAAAACTAGAACATGAAGGTTACGACTTAATCGATATCCGTACTAATTTGGTTGATGGATTTGAATTTGCTTGGCGACGAAGTACTCTCTGGTCAGTGTTGGTGGGTACTACAGCAGCCGGCGGATTGAGTTACTGGGTTTCCAAACGAATTATGCAGCAATTGATCGAACTTGAACAAATCACTCAAAAAATTGCTGCCGGTCAGCTTGATGAACGACTACCGTTGTCTGGTATTCCCGAACTGAATCGACTCGGTGCTTCTTTTAACCGAATGGCAGCAAGTTTGGAAGGAGTGGAAGCGCGGCGCCGAGAATTAATTGGAGACATGACTCATGAACTGCGAACACCCCTGACAGTTGTGCGCGGTTACTTAGAAGAACTTGCGGATGGCGGAATTAAGCCGACTCCTGAGATTTATCAACGGTTAGCAAAAGAAACTAAGCGTTTAGAAAGGTTAGTCAACGATTTGCAAGAACTTTCTAAAGCGGAAGCTGGTTATTTGCCAGTTAATATCCAACCAATGAATCTGCGTCCGTTATTAGAGTCATTGGTAGAGAAATTTGCCGACCAGTTGCTAGAAGATGGTCCAGTTCTGTATTTGGAATCTGCTTCGCAGCTGCCTCTTATCTTGGCAGATATTGACCGCACAGAACAGGTGTTAATCAATTTGCTGGGAAATGCGGTGCGTTATACTCCCACAGGTTCGATTAGCATTCGTGTTTGGACTGAAGAATCAAAACTTTGGATTGCAGTTATTGATACAGGTATTGGGATTGCCGCATCCGATTTACCTCATGTATTTGAGCGCTTTTGGCGAACCGATCAATCACGCGATCGCCATTCTGGAGGAACCGGTATTGGTTTAACTATCTCCCGCAGTTTGGTGGAACTGCAAGGTGGTCAAATTGAAGTAGAAAGCGAACTGGGCTATGGAAGTACGTTTCGTTTTTTCTTACCTTTGGCTTGACCATACAACTTATTGACACAAGCCAGCCACAGTCACGTCATATCCAGTTGCTAGCTTGAAAGTATCTAAAATAATTATTAGACATCTCCGCAAATTAATTATGCGTTGCCCGAAACCCTTGTAGAGACGTTCCGGACCGAACGTCTCTACGTCTTTTCCAACAGATGTCTATTTCATTGATGGAGGATACTGTTCCAACTTCTCATAAATATCAGAGGTAATTACTACTTTACGCGTAATTTCGCCATTTTCAGGTTGACTATACCATAAATAAATCTTAGTGCGTGTTACGCTTTATTTCCTCTTCCTCAGTATAAATTCCGAATTACAGACAAACATTGTGTAATCTCTCATAATTAACACACGCTTTATCTATATGTTTACTTTTTTCTTTGCTGGTTTTTTTGTTAGTGCACTAACTTTATTTGGTTGTGCAGCGATCGCTTGCCTCTTTCCGCAAGATCGTTCCCCAGGTAAGTAACAATACCTTACCTTTTTTGCATCACTTCCAGCCGTGCGTCATCATTTGATGACGTATTTTTGCTTTCTTGTCAAATTTGATATTGCTCTAAGTTTACCTAAGAATATTTATATACATATTTGATAATCCTTTTTTACGTTACAAGCAGTATTCGACTTGCAATTAGAGTTTGATTTATATCATTGCAGTACTTTATACTCATATATAAAACTGCCAAAATGGCAACATGGATTTCTGTTTTTAGTTATTCTGGAAACTTATCAAGAAAAGGAAATGTAGCAGATTATTATACCAAGAAAAT
>CASBQC010000389.1 GCA_949127805.1 Nostocales cyanobacterium PMM_0081 | reverse complement strand
TTCTGAAAAATTAAAGCATGAAATCCTTCTTTGAAAGTGATACTAATAC
The DNA here is from genome assembly GCA_949127805.1 of Nostocales cyanobacterium PMM_0081. Taxonomy (GTDB): domain Bacteria; phylum Cyanobacteriota; class Cyanobacteriia; order Cyanobacteriales; family Nostocaceae; genus Hassallia. Next base: position 7,762 of record CASBQC010000389.1, on the reverse strand, counting down.
CAAGTTGTTTTAGCTCGTATTATTTCCTCAAAAGCCAATCCAGTAGAGAGCTTGATTCCAAACAATCCTATCTTTGGCAACTTGATATAACTAACTAATAAAGTCTGGTAAATTATGTCAGCCTCAGCCTATGCGTGAATCAGGCAGAAGACTTGCTTGCGACAACGGCAGGTTCATCTTTCAACGCTTCTTGCACCTGCACCCCAAGCAGCACCAATTTTGTTACCGTCCACACTGACAGAGCAAACCATAAAATATGGTTGCTGTGATAATACCATGCAACGACTGCTAGGGGTGCAAATCCAAATATTGCTCCGTTCAAGGCAGCCTTGCGCATTCCTTGTCCTAAAGCTAAACCCGCAAAGTATCCATCTAGTATCAGAGAAACTGAAAAAAATCCCAGCACGGGGAGTAGCCACGGAATATAGCTTTTAAGAAGCGAAGTTACTTCACCGTGATTGGTTAATATCCCAAAGACCGTCTCAGGAAACAGGATACACACAAGGGCGCAAATTAGTCCTGCCTGTAGGCTGCTTCCTAGCGTCACCTGCAAGAGGGACAATAACCGCTCACTCCCTTGTTGCCCTTTAAAGTTTCCGCTCAAAGTCTCCGTAGCAAATCCTATTCCCTCAAAAATGTAGACGGAAATCATTATTACTTGTAACAGTAAGGCATTTTCAGCCAGGATAGTTGTCCCCATTGCAGAACTCAGAACCGTGAACATAGTCAAGACAAGCATATTAGCTGAAGACCTGATGAAGAGATTGCCATTCAGGGTAAAAGCCGCTTTAAATGCACTTGTATCCCAAAACTTTCTGGCTGCACTTGGAACTTCCTTCCAGTCAATTTTAAAACTCGCTAAACTTATGCCTACCACTAACATGAGATACTGGCTAATTGCCTGGGACAATCCCGCTCCCGTACTTGCCCAGTCCCAGTGGACAATAAACAGGTAGTCGAACAAAATATTAGCCACATTGCCCACCACCGACATCAGCAACACAAAGCCACTCATCTCCCGTCCGAGAAACCACCCAATTATCACAAAATTGACGACAACCGCAGGCACTGCCCAAATTCGGGCATTGAAATAGTCAATACCTGATGCCTTGACGGATGGAGTCGCACTCATGATGCCAAACCACAACTGTTGTAGAGGATATTGCAACAATAGAAGCAGTCCCCCTATACCCAGTGCAATTAAAGCATTTCGCAGTCCAACAAGCAGCATCTCCTCACGGTCATCCCGTCCCACCGCTTGCGCTGTCACTCCAGTGATTCCCATCCGTAAAAAGCTCATAACGGAATACATTATGTTAAACAGGGTGGCAGAGAGAGTAACTCCTGCTAGATGATCGATTTCGGTCAGATGACCCAAGAACGCTATGCTGATTGTCCCAGCCAGAGGCTCCATGATGTTGGAAAGCACATTGACGAGGGCTAGCCTCGAAAAGCGAGGGAGGAAGTCGTATTGGTTTGGGAGAGTAATGTTCATGAAAGAAGTGCAAGTTGCAAACCGAATTTTAGCAGTTTATACACCCCACAAGGATGAATTTCAGGTGCATGATAAGAATTAATATTGAATGATTTTACAGCCGACATTCCACAGGTTTGGTTTGATTCTCAAACATTCAAAATAATTCAAAATATTCTTTTTGCTCCCAGTCAGTGACTTGCTTTAAATACTCGTCTGGAGACTGGTCAGCAACAGCCTCCAAAAAGCGGTTAATTTCACTCTGTTTCATTTTAATGATGAAGTTAATGAATTGCTCTCCCATTTTTTGGCGAAAAAGTTCACTTTGACTCAGGGATGAAATCGCTTCTAGCAAACTTTGAGGTAAGGCTGGATTTTCTGTAGTATAAGGTTCTTCTGTTGGGGAACCGGGGTCAAGCTGGCAATCTATCCCATCCAACCCACAAATCAATTGTGATGCTATGTAGAGATAGGGGTTTGCTGCTGGTTCACCAACTCGGTTTTCAATGTGAGTATTGGGGTCATCAAAACTGCCTTGTAGTCTAATCATTGCCCCTCGGTTTTCCAATCCCCACCCTGCACGGTCAGGAGCCAAGGATAATGGTCTAAATCTTTTATAGCTGTTAATGGTCGGGTTTGTGAAAACACAAGCAGCATGAGCGTGTTTGAGAATCCCACCAACAAAGTGCTTGCCTAAATCTGACATAACCGCACTGGGGTTTGCAGACATGAAAGCATTCTCGCCTGTAGTTCGGTTGATCAGCGATTGGTGCAGGTGCCAGCCATTGGAAGAAGAACCTTGTAGTCCAGGACGACACATAAACGATGCGATGTAACCTTGTTGACGGCAGATTTGCTTAGTGGCTATCCGCAACATCGTCATCGTATCGGCAGCTTGCAATCCCGGAATCGGGTCAAAGGTAAATTCAAATTGACCGACACCTCCTTCGTTTTCCACGCTTCTTAAAGGCAATCCCATTTCAACTATGTTTTCTGCCAGAATCAGCAGTAAGTCGTGAATCTCCGGATTATGGGATTCCAACAGATATTGAAAGCTATGCTCAACGGCTTTAACTTTAGGGGGTGTACCGGGTTTTCCAGAAGTACCAACATCGGTGAGTGCTAACATTGGATCTTCCAACTTCGCCAGATACCACTCAACTTCCAATCCAACAATATGCTCTAACCCTCTTTGGTGCAACTCTGCCAAAGCTTGACGTAAAACACCTCGACTCGAAAGAGGCATTGCCTGACCATTTTGAAAGTATTGGTCGCAAAGGATCAAGCCAGTCCGTTTTGCCCAAGGCAAAATTCGGAAAGTATGAGGGTCAGGAACAGCCACAAGATTTGGCGCACCTGTCATTTCGGGCATTTCTAAGCTACCACCACCAACAAAAGGGTTAAATACAAGGGCACCCCCAGTATCGAACAAAAATGTACCTGTGCTGATTTGCATTCCATTTTCCAGAGCGTTGAAAAACGCTTGGGGTAAGAGCGACTTACTGCGAACAATGCCATGCTGGTCTGACCAAGCGGTACGAATTAGTAATAGGTTATGTTCTTTGACAACAGCCTTTATTATTTGAGATGCTTCTTTTTGATCTTCTGTCCACAAATTATGACGCTCAATAAATCCAGTTCTTTTCATTTTCTGCCAACGATACATTTAACTATTGGTTTCCAATCTTACAGGAACTCTTGCCATCAAACTTGCTTGAACAGGTAAAAAACGCCAGTGATTATGAAATAGTTCAGGAAATTTTAACAGAGTACGAACTAATAGTTGATAGCTCGGAATAGCCACGAGAAAGACCCGGAGAGTATAAAGAGCAACCATTACAAAAAATATGAAAAATCGTTTAATGCCTTTAATCGATAAAATATTATTAAGAAGGCGTTCTCTCATACAAACAGTTAACGACCAATTAAAAAATATCTCCACAAGGTAATCACACTCGCCACCGCAGTGTTTGTAATTTCATGGTTAATGTTATTAAATCTGATGGAGAAGCCAAGATTAACCTTGGTAGTGAAACTGAGCGTCCTACATTCCTCGCAGTCTGGAACATGAGCAATAAAGATGCAACGCATCTTTAAGCTAAGTGGCTTCCCGGCTTACCGTGATGTTTTTGTGAGAACGGCAAGCGAGGTGGACGACCGCGAAAAACATTACACTCATCCGAAAATTAACCTAAATTAGTTTAACCAATGCCCATTTACGGACCTGATGCGATTACTTTTGACGGTGTGAGTGGCGATCGCTATTGGTTTCACGAGCCATTTGCTTATACTGGCGTCGCTGATATTGATGAAAGACTCAGCGGCTTTCCGGTTGCCGTCTTTTTGCCGGACAATCGACCACGACACCAAACGCCTCTGGTGATTGGTCTGCAAGGGATGTCTGCCCCTTATGGCTGGAATGCGTTTATTGTGCCGACGCTGACACTCCGGGGCATAGCTGTAGCTCTTTTCGATACACCTTTTGCTGGCGATCGCAGCTTGGTGCGTACATTCACGGCAGGAGTGGAAAATGAGATTAAGCCGTTAGTTGATCGAGGTATCCCATTTGACACGAAGCTGCTATTGCAAATTTTCAAGAGTAGTGCTCTTGATATTGGCAGAGTCCGTGATTTCTGCCGCGATCGCTACGGTTTAAGCGATACTCGGTTAGCGTTGTTTGGAGTCAGCATGGGAGTTTTGCAAGCTGCCTATGCCTTTACTGCTGATGGTCTTGGGGACAGACTGCTGGGGGTTATGGGTCATGCTAATCTCCAGTCCTTTGCCAAAAGTTGGGGCTACCAGGTCTTGCCAGACTTAGCAGCTTCACCATTAGGGGGATTGCTTTCACGAGTGCTACCGGATGTTAAACCCGTAGTTAAGGTTCTGCAATTAGCCAAAAATCTCAAATACCCTGATGAGTATGGTTATGCGTGCAACCCTATGACCTATATTGAAAGGGTGAAGCCAAACCGTAAGATTCGCTTCCTCGTTGGCGAATGCGATCGCATTGTCAACATTCGAGACGCCCGTAACTGCGCTCAGAAATTCCCCGATAATGCTTGTTATGTCGTTCCGGGGATGGGACATGGGCAAATTAATTACGGGCGATCGTTCGTCGAGCATGTCCGCTATTTCTTAGCTACCCAATTGGGTGATTGGCAAAGTTAATTCCAAAATATTCCTCTACAGCTTACTTAATATAAAAATTGTAGATGTGTTTTTCCGCAGGGTCTGTCAAATTCAACATTTGTGCAGTTGATATTTGTGAATTTGATGTTGGTGGGAAAACATATGGCTTAAATCGATTTATACTTTCACAAGTGTCCAGATCAAAGGGTTTTGATTCTGGGAAATCATCCCACCCGATAATTAAGACACCACCATCACGTAAAGATTGATAGCATCCGCCGTATGCTTTTTCAACCTCTTCTTTGTCATTCAATCCATGCCCAAATACGCCATTGCAGATGATTAAATCGAAATAATTGTCTTGGAAGTACGAGCTTAAATTACTCGAAGAATCAACAATGTGCTTTTTGGCTCCATAGATTTTTTTTAATGGATTTATATCAATAGTCCAATACTCTTCTTTATCTTTAAACCATCTTTCATAATGTTTTGTATAAGAACCACATCCCACAAATAGCACTTTCGTAAATTCTTCTTTCTCAACAAAATACGGAATAATTACTTTTTCCAATACATATCTGTCATTATTATCTATGGGTGTTTCCTTCCCAAAAATTGTGTTTTTTACTACCTCAAAACCCCTGCTAACCATTTTTGGGTTTCTGAGAGTTTCCAGAATTGCTTTTGGGCTGATTAAAAAGTTTATTTCTGGCATATTCGTCACTGAGATAACTGTATTTCCATATAGTTGTGTATTCTAGTAAAACTACTGAAATATTGCAAGTAGTTTACAACACATTCATATTGTCTTTATATTAAATTTGCTACTTGCAAAAAAATGGAACATCAAAAATCTTCGTCGTCTACAAAAAATTCAGCATCGTCTTGCCTATAATTACGCTGTGGAGCCGAAAGACCCCACAAAGGTTGCAACAGTGCGATACCAATTATCCCGACACCACCACTGAAAGCCAAGACTAAACCCACTGGAATTTGAATTGACTGGAAAGTAAAGAATTTTAAAGATACTGGGGTAGCGTTTTGAACCGAAATAATCGCGATCGCCACTACCCAAATAGCTACAACTAAGGATATCACCAAATTAGCTAGAGTTTTCATAGTTGTTGATTGTTGATTGTTAGTTGTTAGTAGTTAGTTGTTGACCACTAACCACTAACCACTAACAATTAACTCTTACGGCTCTAGTTTAGCAATTACGCTCTCTATTTCTTGAGCGATTTGGGTTAGCTTTTCTGGGGAATTGGTTTCTAGATAAACGCGCATCAGGGGTTCTGTACCAGAAGGACGCAGCAGCACCCAGCTACCTTCTTCTAAGTAAAGTTTAATGCCGTCTTTGCGCCCTATTTCTTTGACTTTAATGCCTGCAACTTCTGCGGGGGGGTTTTTGCTAAAAGAGTCGATGACAGCGGCTTTATGGGCATCGTCGAGGTGCAAGTCAAGACGTTTGTTCTCAAGGGGACCATTTGCTTCGGCGATCGCTTCAGTTACCATTTGACTCAGCGGTTTGCCTTCGTAGGCGATCGCTTCTGCCACTAGCATATCGGCTAATACGCCATCTTTTTCGGGGATATGTCCGATGATGCTTAAACCCCCGGATTCTTCTCCACCAATCAAAACGGTGGTTTCGCGCATTTTTTCGCCGATGTATTTAAACCCGACTGGTGTCTCATAAAGTTCCACCCCATATTTAGCTGCGAGATTGTCCAAAAGATGAGTTGTGGCAACCGTGCGGACGATGGCGCCTTTTTTGCCTTTATTCTTAATTAAATGGCGTGCTAGCAGTAATAACACGTTATTGGGTGTGAGGACGTTGCCTTGTTCATCGACAATGCCAAAGCGATCGGCATCTCCATCCGTTGCTAAACCTAAATCTGCTTTACCGCTGCGTACTGCTTCTACTAACTCTACCAGTTGTTCGCCTTTTGGTTCTGGCATTCCGCCACCAAAAAGAACATCGCGGTAGGTGTGAAAACTTTCTAACTCGCAGCCACAATGTTGCAAAACTTCATCTAAATAGCCGCGAGAAGTAGAATATAAGGCATCATACTTGACATTTAACTGAGCGCTCTTGATTTTATCTACATCCAATAAAGTGTAGATAAACTTCATGTACTCCGGTTTCGGGTCGAAGGTAGAAATTTTATCAGTTGACTTGCTTTTGGGCAATTCATCCGATGCTCCTTCAATATTTGCCACAATAGTATCAGTAATCTCTGGAGTGGCAGGACCAGCATAGTCAGGGATGTATTTAATCCCACAATAGGGTGCAGGATTATGACTGGCTGTAAACATCAGTGCCCCTGCTGAATTTAAGTGACGGGCATTGTAAGCGATTACTGGTGTGGGACAATCCCTGTCAGTAATTTTTACCGTCCAACCCAAGTCTGCCAATACTTGGGCTGCTGTCTGGGCAAACTCGTCAGCTAAAAATCGAGTATCGTAGGCTATCAGAACTGGTCGGTCTTTTGTATAAGCCGTATCCAGGTAACTAGCGATCGCTCTTGTTACTTTCCGGACATTCGGGAAAGTAAAGTCATCGGCGATAATTCCTCGCCATCCATCGGTACCAAACTTGATTTTACCAGAATTGCTACTCGCGCTCATATTTGCTACTTCCTAAGAGTCCATCGTAAATACCTATATGAAGCTTCCCGCAAAGCGTGTGTAGCTGCAACTATAAATCCGAAGTTATGAATTGCGGTTTTCTGTGATCGTACTTCTCCCCACCGTATTTTTTCTCACTCTTTCTGAGCAATGTCAACCCCTGATCAACCTTTTGCCAGTTATCACCTTTGGTCTTTAATTGCCCCAGCTTCCGGACAAGAACGCTGGCATTGCCAGATGAGACGGGGGTTTGTCAAAGCGCGTCAACACGATCCACTAGTCAAAGCACTGTTAAAAACAGCCACTGCACCTCAGCGCATTGGGCTACTTGCTCAAAAAGGCGTTTATGAGTTTCATCACAATAGACACTTGTTGAACTCTTCAGACGGTGTAGAAAAAGTTGCACAGCTACTGAAATTAAATTACTCAAGTGAGGAAGTTCAGCAGCGCGTATTGCAAATTTTAAATAAATATCATGAAGAACCATTACTTTCGGGTAAACGCATCATTCAATTAACTCGCGGTGATGAAGGT